>JBKKCR010000260.1:0-19547 GCA_046712825.1 Actinomycetota bacterium
CTCAGCCGCCATGAGCCGCCAATCGGTACCCGGAGCCGCGAACGGTCTCGATCGCGTGCCGATCGAAGGGGCGATCGAGCTTGTTGCGGAGGTGACCCACGTATACCTCGACGATGTTCGGGTCGCCCTCGAAATCGTCATCCCAAACGTTCTGGAGGATCTCGCGTTTCGACACGACCTCGCCCCGGCGGCGAAGCATGAACTCGAGGAGCGACAGCTCGCGGGCGGTCAGCGCGATCTCGACGGCGCCCCGCCAAGCCCGCTTGGCGGCGGGATCAAGCCGCAGGTCGCCCGCCTCGAGCACGGTCGGCCGCTCGCGGGCCCCGCGCCGCACCAGCGCGCGCAGCCGTGCCACCAGGACGGCGTAGGAGAACGGCTTCGTGAGGTAGTCGTCGGCCCCGGTGTCGAGCGCTTCGACCTGATCCCACTCGCCGTCTTTGGCCGTGAGCATGAGGATCGGTGTCCACACACCCTCCCCACGCAACGTCGCGCAGACCTTGTAGCCGTTGACGCCGGGCAGCAGGATGTCGAGAACGATCGCGTCGTAGGGGTTTTCCCGAGCCATCCACAGTCCGTCGGTGCCGTCGAAGGCGACGTCGACCGCGAACCCCTCGGCCTCCAGGCCATTGCGGAGCCCGCTCGCCAGACCCTTCTCGTCTTCGACCACCAGTACGCGCATAGCCTGCCTTTCCGCCGCGTTCATGGAGATGGTCGTCGCTCCAACCTGAATACTCGCTGAAAAGCGCAGTTCGCGCGTTCCTGTCCTGGTCACCGCGCGCCTGTCGGCCTTGTCCGGCGAGGGGACCAGCACCTACCCTTTGCTCACCACCGGTGAGGGAGGATGCGATGACGCGGGACATCCTGGCGGAACGGGCGGAGATCGACGCGGCCATCGAGGGCAAGACGCTCTGCTCGGAGTTCGAGCGAACCGCGGCCACGTATCCGGATCTCGATGCGTTCCGCTGGCGAACCGGCGACGCCGCCTACGATGCCTTCACCTGGAGCGAGTACCGCGAGCGCGTGCGCAACGCCACGCTCGGCCTTCGCGCGCTGGGTCTGAAGCCGGGGGACTTCGCGCTGATCCAGGCGCGGTGCATCCCCGAGCACTCGGTAGCCGACATGGGCATCGTTCACGCACGGGCCACGCCGGTGAGCCTCTACAACACGTTGTCGCCCGAGCAGATCTGTTACATCGCCAACCATTGCGGTGCGCGGATCGCGATCGTCGAGAATGTCGCTTTCCTCGAGCACTTCCTGAAGGTGCGCGACGAGCTGCCGCTGATCGAGAAGGTCGTGCTCATCGATGCGGCCGATGAAGCCGCGAGCGATTGGGTCGTGTCGTGGGACGAGGTGCTCGCTTCCGGCGCCGCCGAGGCCGAGCGCGACCCCGCCGCGTTCGACGAATCATGGAAGCAGGTGATGCCCGACGACCTGGCCACGTTGATCTACACATCGGGCACCACGGGACCGCCCAAGGCGGTCATGGACACGCACCGGAACATCATCTGGCACTTCGAGATGACCAGTCGCGTGTACGAATTCCGGCCGGACGACCACGGGCTTTCCTATCTGCCGCTCGCGCACGCCGCGGGTCGCACCGCGGCTCACTGGAACCCGCTCCTGTTCGGGGGGACCGTTATCTGTTGTCCCGACATCAACCAGCTGCTGCTCTTCCTGATCGAGAATCGGCCGACCCTGTTCGTCGGGGTTCCGCGCGTGTACGAGAAGCTCTACGCCGGGATGCACGCTGCCCTTGCCGCGCAGCCCGACGAAAACCTCAAAAAGATGGTGACCGACGCGCTCGACGTCGGCCGTGAGATGGTGGCGCACGAGCAGAAGGGCGTCGAGCCATCGGAGGAGCTCCGCGCACGCTACGAAGCCGTCGCTCCGATCCTCCAAGCGGTTCGTGGGCGGGTCGGGCTCGATCAGTTGCGGGTCGCGCTCGTCGGCGCGGCCCCGATCGCGACCGAGGTGATCGAGTTCTTCCACGCGCTCGGCATACGCGTCTCCGAGGTCTGGGGGATGAGCGAGCTCACGGCCGTCGCCACGGCGAACGGCGAGAAGCGGATCAAGATCGGCAGCGTCGGCCCGGCGGCGCCCGGCGTCGAGGTCATCCTCGCGGACGATGGCGAGATCTTGGCCCGCGGTGGGAATCTGATGAAGGGCTACTACAAGGATCCCGAGAAGACCGCGGAGGCGATCGACGCTGATGGCTGGATGCACACCGGCGACATCGGATCGGTCGACGAGGACGGGTACTTCCGCGTCATCGACCGGAAGAAAGAGCTGATCATCACTGCCGGCGGAAAGAACATCTCGCCGGCGAACCTCGAGAACGGCCTCAAGCAGCATCCGCTGATCGGGCAGGCGTGCGTGATCGGCGACCGGCGGGCGTATCTGACGGCGTTGATCGTGCTCGACGGCGAGGTGGCGCCGGTCTGGGCGAAGTCGAAAGGGATCGAAGAGTCGACGATCGCCGAGCTCGCGTCGAACGCCGACGTGCGAGCCGAGATCCAGCGCGCGGTGGACGACGTCAACGGGCAGGTGTCACGCGTAGAGAACATCCGGAAGTTCGCGATCATGCCGTCCGAATGGACGCAAGAGAGCGAGGAGCTCACGCCCACGCTCAAGCTTAAGCGACGGGTGATCAACAAGAAGTATTCTGACGAGATCGAGTCGCTGTACGGCTGAACGGCTCAGGCGGGAACGAGCTCAACGAACGCGACGGAGTTCTCGGGGAGTCGCACGGTGAGTGTCGCGGCCGAGCCGTGGATGATCGAAGCCTCGGACGGTTCGGCTGCCGAGGTGTTCTCCGCGTCCAACCGCCGGATCTCGACGGTGTAGGCGACCGGCGCAAGGCCGGTGATCGCGAGCGTCACTTCGTGCGGATGGGCCCCGGTCGCGAGGAACGACGACAGCATCACCGTCACTCGGCCGCCGACCGGATCGCGGGAGGCGACGGCCCAGAAGCCGTCGGCTGCCGACGAGCCGCCCGTCTCGATCTGCTCCTGCGCCATCCGCTGCCACAGCCAGAACGTCCACCAGGCGGGCTTGCGCGTTCCTTTCCACGAGACGAGTCCCCAGTCGCCGGCGAACTCGGCGCCGGAGGGGTTGACCTCCGGTGAGGAGATGTACGGATCCGCGGAGATGAAGAACGCTGCCCGGTCCAGTCCGGTGCGCTGGAACTCGGCGAGTGCTCCCGCATCGAAGGCGGCGCCCTCGTGGGTGTCATGCCGAAGGTCGAAGCCGCCGGCCGACACGTTCCACTCGTCGATGATGAACTCGGGGTCGGCCCAGCCGGTTCCGGCCAGCGCGACGCGCGCGAGGGTGCGTACGAGCTCGATCCCGATCGGGTAGGGGAAGACGCCGCCGGCGGGGTTGCGATGCCCGAGGGCGAGGTGGATCGGCGCGGGCAGCGACGGCTCCCGGCCGTCCGGCCCGACGAAGGGATAGTTGCCGTAGTAATGCCACGAAACGAATTCGGGCCGCATGTCGAGGGATCGCATCGTCTGGAGCCATCCTGCGATGAAGACGGGGTCGGGGAACAGGCAGGCGGGTCCGCCGAAGCTCAGATCGATCCCGCTCCGTTGCTCGACGCGCCGCACGGCCATCGCTGTGTGCTTCGCCGTTTCGAAAAACGCTGACGGAGAATCCTGCCAGAAGCCGGCCCAGTCGGGTTCGTTCCACACCTCGAACCAGCGAACACCACGGTCGACGGCGAAATGCTCGACGCCGGCCTCGACGATCCGCTCCCACTCGACGTAGTCCTTGGGTCGTAGACGTGTCGGGTCGCGTGGATCGCCGGGGTAGGTGCGGGCCAGCCACGGAGGCATGTAGTTGAGGATCAGCATCGGTTCGGCGCCCGCCGCCTGTGCTTCAGCGACCCAGGCGTCGGCGAAGCTCCAGTCGAAAGAGCCGTCGGGCTTGGCAGCGACCTGGAATGCGATGTCCGCTCTGGCGATGTTCGGCTGGAGGTCGTCGACGCCCTCGCCGGTTCCGAGCTTCCAATCCACGCCGACCAGGTTCCGGTTGATGAGACCGATCGCCCGCGAGGCATCCACCGTCACGTGGGCCGCTTGCCCGCCGAGCGCGAGAGGATGTGGGAAGGCCGTGGCCGTTGCGACGAGCGCAGCGGCGGCGAGGGCGATGATCGTGCGCCGCATCTCCTGGTGGTTTCGCCGCGGTGCGCTTCGCTCCTGCTTCAGCAGAGCGGAGCCGGCTACGTGTTAGGCGTCGAGCTCGACCAGCTGCATCAGCACGTCGACCGTCATCGGGGGAGCGGTAAGGTCGATCGACCAGATGCGGCCCGTGAGCGCCACGATCTCCGCGGCGACCGGCGCCGTGTACTGCGGGGAGTGAGGGGCCGAGGCCTTCGGCTTGAAAGCCGGTTTGGGCACCGAGCCGCTCGCGCGGCGGGCCAAGACCTGCGTGACGTACAGCGTGCCACCCGACGAAACCACGCCGACGCCGACCTGATTGAAGTCGGTGTCCAGGATGATGTGGCGGTGGGTTTCCGACTCCATGAACGCTTTGTGGATCGAGGAGACGGTGGGGCCCTTGCCGACGTTGTCGCCGAGTACGGTCCAGCCGGAGACCTTGTCGGCGAGGTTCGGGTCGTGAGAGATGGACCCCGCCGCGGCCATTTGCTCGGCCCAGTCTCGCGCCACAGCAGCGAGATCGCTCTTGACGGTGAGGGTTGGGATCCCGCGCGCGCTGCGCTCGGCGTTGATCCGGGAGACGAAATCCGCTTCCTGGGAGGTCGATGCCGAGGAGGGAGAGGACGCGAGCAGGAGGACCGCCGTCGCTGCCGCGGCAAGCGCTGCGGGAAAACGTCGCCCCATCTGTGAATCCCCCTGTAGCCACATCTGTCTACGTACCGCTTCGCAGACCCAACGAGCGGGGCTGAGGAAAAGACGCGTTGACCTGCCGCTTCTCGCTCGACCGCACGAGGGGGTTTCCGCAGGCGCGGCCGACTTCCTTCCCGGCCAAAAGCGAAACGGAGAGGCAATCCGGTACTTCGAGACCCCTGCGCTATCCTTGCGCGCGTCCATGTCGATCCGCGTGGTGCTCGCTGAGGACAATTACCTCGTCCGCGAGGGCGTGAGCAGGCTGCTCGAGTCGCTGCCCGACATCGAGCTGGTGTCCGTCGCTGAGGACCTCCCTTCGCTCGAGAAGGCGGTCGACGAGCACAAGCCCGACGTCGTGGTCACCGATATCCGGATGCCCCCGACCAACACCGACGAGGGGATCCAGGCTTCCGAGCGGCTGCGTAAGACCCACCCCGATTGCGGCGTCGTCGTGCTGAGCCAGTTCGCCGAGCCGGGCTATGCGCTGGCCCTCCTCGAGAAGGGCTCCGCCGGACGGGCCTACCTACTGAAGGAGCGGGTCTCCGACGTCGAGCAGCTGCTCGGGGCCATCCGGGAGGTTTCGAAGGGCGGATCGGTGATCGATCCCAAGGTGGTCGAGGTCCTGGTGGCGGCTCGGTCCAGGGCATCCGAGTCCCCCCTCGCCCGGCTGACGCCACGGGAGAAGGAGATCCTGGGCGAGATGGCCCAGGGCCGGAACAATGCGTCGGTAGCGGCTTCCCTTTTCCTCACGGAGCGTGCGGTCGAGAAACACATCAACAGCATCTTCAGCAAGCTCGGTCTTTCCGAAGAGAAGGAGGTCCACCGCCGGGTCAAGGCGGTGCTTCTCTTCCTGTCCGAGGGGCCTCCCGACGAGGGGGGCTAGCCTCACCCCAGGCTCACTGGCCCACCTACCTGCCAAGCGGCACATAGCGGCGCGAGGATGAGGGCTGGATGGAGGAAAAGCCTGTGCGTGTCCTCGTGGTGGACGATCAGATGCCGTTCCGGAACGCGGCGAAGACCGTCGTCCGCGTCACGCCCGGATTCGAGGTCGTCGGGGAGGCCGAGTCGGGGGAGCAGGCCGTCGAGCTGGCGGCAGAGCTCGAGCCCGACCTGGTTCTGATGGACATCAACCTGCCGGGGATCGACGGGATCGAGGCCGTGCGCCGCATCACCGCGGCCCGTCCCGAGACGATCGCCTTCCTCGTTTCGACCATCAAGGAGAACGATCTCCCGTCGGACGCCAGGACGTGTGGGGCCGCGGCCTTCGTCTCCAAGGAGACCTTCGAGCCTGCCGTCCTGACCTCGCTGTGGGAGAACCGCGGCGACGCCGCCTGGCGCGGCTGACCGCTACTCGTCGCGAAGAACCACCGCGGGCCGGAGCCGGGCCGCGCGGGCACCCGGAACCGCTGCCGCGAGGTTCGCGATCACGAGCGTCGCGAGGATCCCGATCGCCACGGTCGCGATCGGCAGGACGGGCTCGCGAGGCACACCGAGCCGGTCGACGAACGAGCTCCAGATCGCGCGACCGGCGAAGATCCCAACGGGAACCCCGATCGCGATGGCGATGACGGCCAGCGTCGAAGCCTGCCACGCGACGGCCGCGTACACCTGCCGTCTGAGGAAGCCCATCGTCTTTAACACTGCCATCTCGCGAGCGCGGCGCCGGACCGACGAGATCAGCGCATGCGCGATCGCCGCGACCGCGAGCAGGGTCAGCAGCCCCGATAGGACGACCGGCGTCGAGCGGATGCCCGCGTAGCTCGTGACATCGCCGGGGCGGATGTCGCGGGACGTCCCGCAGAATCCCGCGTCGCATTCCGGCAGGTCGCTGACGGCTGCGCGGAAGACACGATCGGAGGCGTCAGCAGGCGCATCTCGTTGCAGGTCGACCATCATGACGTTGTAGGAGGGATCTTCGATGCCCTGATCGACCGCGGCATCGAGGACGGCTGCGACCGTCAGTGCGCCGTCTCCGAGCCCCGTCGGCTTGAACGACCCGAGTCCGAATTGTGGGAACACCGCGCGTCCGACGATCTTCATCGTGAGAGACCCCACCTCGGACACGACCCCAACGGTCTGTCCTACACGGCGTCGGAGATCTCGCAACGTAGCGGTGCCGAGCGCGATCTCGTCTGCGGTGCGCGGCGCCCGACCTTCGAGCATCGTCAGAGTGACTTTCCCTTCGATAGGATCGATGCCGATCGTGGTTATCGGTCGGACGCGGGAGGAACCCTGGATCTCGAGCTCACCGAGAAGCCCCCCCGAGAACGCCGCGACCTCCGGGAGACCTCGGAGCCGGGTGGCCGCGGGCTCGATCGGGATGACACCGAAGCCGGCGTCCACGGTGACGTCCCAGTTCTGTCCATAGAGGTGCGGCGTCTCGACGAGACGATCCAGGCTCGACGAGAACGTGACCGTCGCAGCGAGCGCGATCATGGCGAGGACCGTGCCCGCGATCGCACTTCGTACGGGAGCCGAGGTGTGGCCGCGCCCTGGATCGACGGCCATGCGGACGCCGGTGGTCATCGCGGCCGGGGCGCCCGATCGCGCCAGCGCTGCCGCGACGCGCGAGGAACGACGCACGGCCAGCGGATCCGCGGCACCGGCCGTCGCCCGGGCGCGCGCGCGGAACAGGGCCGGCACCGCCTGGGTCAGCAAGACGAGGACGATCATCCCGACGGCCCCGAGCCCCAGCAGCGGCGCATCGACGCTGACGCCCGGGTCCGGCTCGGCGAGCCGCGCGGTCCCCAGCGGCATCAAGGGCGACACGCCGATAGCCACGATGACCGCGACGACCGCCGCCCCCACGGCCACGGCCCCCGCGCGGACCATCCCAACGACGAACAGCTGGCGCGGAGTCATCCCGAGGGCCCGCATCGTCGGGTAGTCGGACGCGTCTCCGTAGAGCTGCCGTGCGAGCGCCTGGCCAACGATGAGCAAGATCGTCAGCGCGCTGAGGCCCGCGAACAGTTGCAGTGCGACGACCTGCGGCCGGACCGCGCGCTGCACGACGGCGGTTCGTTCATCCTCGCTGGAGTAGAAGAGCCCGCCGAGTTGCGGATAGCGATCGAAGACGAATCTGACGGACGTGCGGAACCGGATCGCGTCGGTGCCGGGACGGAGCCGCGCGAACGCGCCGTCGAACGCCGCGTACGTGGGGCCGGCATACTGACGATAGAAAGCCGCCGTAACGAAGAGCGTCGGGAACGAATCGTTGACGGCGATCGGCAGGACCTCGTTCGGCAGGATGCCAGTGCCGACCACGGTGACACGGCGGATCGGTCCCAGGGTGGCGCTGGGATCTTCCTCCGTCGGCGCTCCGACTCGGACCTCTAGGATCGACCCTACGCCGACGCCTTCGGCGGCCAAGAACCGGTTCGCGAACGCTTCGTCGGGCCGGTCCTGACGCGGCAATCGCCCCGCGGTGACGCGTGGGCGCGCCACGTCGGTGAGGAGCCTGCCGTCCGCCGCGGCGAGGGCCGCTAGGAACTCGCCGACGGCCTCTTCGACCGCGGGTGGTCCCGATTCGAGGAAGAGATCCAAGCCGACGCCGAACCCAAGAGCTTCGACGTCCGGCAGCCGTCCGACCTCCTCGTAGAACGATTCGGCACCTTGTTTCTCGACCGAGATCAGTACGTCGCCGGCGTCGGTCGCGGCGCGCATCCGCGGATATGCGGTGTCCGTGCGGCGGGCACCGGCGAGCGCGCCGAGCACGGCGCCGCCGGCCAGGCCGAGGAACACGATCATTAGGAGCGTTCCCCCGGCACGCCGGCGTAGCTCCGCGCGGACGCGCGTCCAAACGGCCGTCATCGCGTCAGTCGCCCAGCGGAACGGTGCCGGAGACCTTCGTGCCCTTGCCCGGCGCCGACTCAACGCGAAGGCTTCCGCCGATCGCGCCGACGCGGTCGTTCATGTTGGTGAAGCCCGCGCCCGCCTTCGCCGTAGCCACGTCGAATCCGGCGCCGTCGTCGACGACCTCGAACAGCAGCGCGCCCGCTTCCTGACGGATACGGAGATCGGCCGTCGCGTTCTCGCCGGCATACTTCCCGGTGTTCTGCATGGCCTCGAGGCAGCAGAAATAGATCGCCGCCTCGATCTCGGGGGAGTACCGGGTCAAGCTTTCGGCGTGAACGGTCGTCGGGATCGGCGAGCGGCTGGCCGCCGCCTTGAGCGCCTCGCCGAGCCCACGGTCGGCGAGCAGCGGCGGATAGATTCCGTGCGCGAGCGCCCGAAGATCTTCGAGCGTGTCCTGGATCTCCGTTCCGAGGTGCTCGAGCATCGCGTTCGAGTCGTCCGGCGCGGTGGCGGAAAGCTGGCGTGCCAGACGCAGGTTGACCGCCAGCGCGACGAGCCGCTGCTGAGCGCCGTCGTGAAGGTTGCGCTCGATCTTGCGGCGTTCCGCGTCGGCGGCGGCGACGATGCGCGCTCGCGAGGCCTGGAGCTCAGCCGCCTGCTGGCGGATCTCGTCGAGTGAGGCTTGCAGCGCCGAGTCGAGCCGCACGTTGCGAAGCGCGAGGCCGACCTGACGTGCGAGCTCGGTGATGATGCGCTCCTCTTCCTCGTCGAATGCTCCGCGATCGCTGCGGCGACGAACCACGATCATGCCGAGGAGCTCGCCGGCGTTCGTGATCGGAGCGACGCGCAGATGCTCGTCCTCGGCCCCGAGCATGGCCGGCATCCAGACCTTCAGCCACGCGGGACCGGAGATGCCGGCCCGGGCGACGACGGACATCTCCGACGCGCCGAGGGTGATACGGGCTGCCGGGCGGCTCGGGTCCGAGACCGAACGCTCGAGGGTGCCGCCGCTCCCGGTCCAAACCTCGGCGACGTCCAGCTGAAGGGTCTTGCGCAGCGACTCGGCCATCTGCAGCAGCAGCTCGTCGAGGGGGAGCGCGCGGGACATGCGGCTCCCGAACGTGCGGATCACCTCATCGGGAGCCTGACGCTCGCCATAAACGAGCCTGGTGGCGACGCGCTGGAGCCGCTCGCGCGTTGGCACGTACAGCAGCGCCGCCGCACCCGCGGCGAGGATCGACAACACGAGCAGCGTGCGCTCCTCCTCGCGTGGAACGCGCCCCAGGCCGAGCACGATCGCCACGTAAACCACCGATACGAGTCCAACCAGTCCCGCCAGAGAGATCGTGTGGAGCAGGAGGCGGTCGACGATGACCGAGGGCCGCTCGAAGGCGGCGATGGCGAACGCGATGGGGATGATCGCGGTTGCCCCGGCAGCGACCGCCGCAACCGGCTCGGGCCAGGAGACCAGGGCTTGTAGCGTGGCCGCTGCGACGGCGATCCCGGTCGCGACCGTGACCGACCACGCGAGCCACTTGATCCGCCGGCGTTCGCCGATCGAGGCTTTCTCATAACGCGTGAGCGCCGCCGGGCCACCGATGATGGCGAACAGGGCGATCTCGGCCACGACGGGCCACATGGGAATCTCCGGACGGCGGGCGATGAGAGCGACGGCGACCGCGGCGCCGACCGCGTACCCGATGGCGGCGAGGGTCTTGCGCGCCGAGGTACGCAGGTTCCCAACCGGCATGGCGAGCAATGCGTGGAACGCGAACGCGGGTGCGAGCGCCAGCCCGCCGGCCCGGAGGATCTCGGCGGCGCTCCGGCCCAGGATCGGATCGTCGGCGGCGAGCGACTCCGCCGCGAGGATGGCGATGCCCGCCGCGAACGCTCCTCCAAGGAGCAGCAGCGGCGTAGGGTCGCCACGGTGCCGCGTCACAGCGATCCCCCCGCAGACCCCCCACGCTGCCAGCAAGGCCGCGCGGACGATCTGCTCGGCGGTCGGGTCGGGATCGAGCGCGATCAGGAGACTCCAGACGGCGAGCGCCGTCACGGCGGCGCCGAGCATGAGTCCGGCTCCCGATCGCCAGGAGGCGGCGTCGCCGGCGGCTCCGCCGCCCAGGCTCGTCCGTTCTGCTGTCGTTGTCATTAGGATTCACTCCGTCCTTAGTACCGTAGCGGGGGCGAGACGAGCCGCGGCCCTGCCGGGCAGCGCCGCCAAGAGATTGGCGAGGAAAACGGTTGCGGGGAGGCGCATCCAGACCGCGTTCATCTCACTCCGTCCTCAGCACGACGGCAGGTTGGGTCTTCGCGGCCGCACGTCCGGGTATGAGCGCGATGAGGTTGACGGCGATCAACGCGCCCGCCGCCACGATGGCCAGGGTTGAAAGCTCGACCACGGGCCGGGCGACGAATCCCGTGTTTCGCGCCATCGCGTTCCACATCAAGCGACCAACGAGGACCCCGAGGGACAGCCCGATCGCGAGCGTGGGGATCGCGGTGGCCGTCGCCTGCCATCTCACAGCGCTCCGGATCTGTCTGCCGTCGAAGCCGATCGACTTCAAGATGGAAAGATCCCGGCGCCGCCGGCGGATCGCGGTGAGGAGCCCGTGACCGAGGGTCCCGGCCGCGAGCACTCCAACGATCCCCGCAAGGACCAACGGCATCTCGGAGACGCGTCCGAAGTCCAACACCGTTCCCGGAGACTCCGGAACCCTGACCTCGGCCTGGAACCGCTCCTCGAAGAAGCGCTCGAGCTGGGTGGGGTCGACGCCGGGTTCAAAGCGCACGAGCGCGCGATCGGTGGGGATCGATCCCTCCTCGCCGAAGAGCTTCTCGAGATCGTCGGTGGGGATCCAGATGCCCTCGCCGAGGGTGGACGCCTCACCGGCGACGGGCAGGACGGTCACTCCCACGACCTGGAACGGTGCGTCGATCGGTGAGCCCTGGAAGCCGACCCGAACGGTGCCGCCCATGCGCGCACCCGCGTCGCGCATCGTCTGCCGGCCGATGGCGATCTCGTTCGGCGCCGCCGGGGCACGTCCTTCGAGGATCGGCGGCGTGACGACCGCCCCGAGCGGCAAGCCGTAGGGTTCGACGGGGATGCCGTTCACATTGATCGACCCTCCATCGGGTCCGAAGGTCACCGCGGCGACCCCCTTCATCTCCCGGAGCACCTGTTGAGCGACGGGACCGTCTGCCGTGTTCTCGGGATCGTCGTTGAACACGGACGAGGTGACGCTGACGTCCCAATTCCAGCCGTACAGCGATGGGTCGGCCGCCAGCCGATCGAGGCTGGAACCGACGACCAGCGCGGCGGCAAGTGCCAGCAGACATACCGCGGTCCCGGCGATCGTCGTGCGCACGGGCACCGCGGTACGGCCGCGGCCTCGCTCGAACGCCATGCGCGCCCCGATCGCCGGCGCAGGCTTTCGCGCGATACGAGTGATCGCCTCGACCAAGCGGTGCCGACGGCTCATCGCACCGGACAACGCGTCGGGATTCCAGCCTTTCCGCGCCGTGCGGACGGCGGGGTACATCGCGAGCGCCATCACCACCAAGAAGATCCCGCCGAAGCCGAGGCTCATGGGGATCGCAGGGAACGAGAACGCAGGGTCCGGATCCGCCAGCCGCGCTGTCCCGAACGGCGTGAGCGGCGATGCCGCCGCCGCGACGACGACGGCGACGACGGCGCCGATCAGGCCGATCCAAGCCGAGCGGAGGAGCGCGATGGCTGCAAGCTGACCCCGGGAGATCCCGAGCGCCGTCATCCAGCCGTTGTCGGTCGAGTCGAGGAACGTCTGCCGCGCGATCGCCTGACCCACGACGAGCAGGGTTAGCGCGCCGAGCAGCCCCGAGAGGATCCACAGCGCGGTGGCTTGGAGGCCGAACGAATCCCGTGCCTCGTCCCACCGGCCCGACTCGTCGTAGAAGACTGTCCGCCCTTGGGTGATCTCGCTGATCTCGGCATCGAACTCGTCGTACGCTGCGGTCCCTTCCTTCAGGCGCAGCATCGAGAGCTCGATCGTCTCGATGCCGTCGCGGTACTTCTCGAGGAAGGCCGGGGTCAGGGTCAGTCTCGGCCCTGCGATGGCGGCGAAGTCGCCCAGGTCCGCGCCGACGCCGGTGATGCGGAACGTGATCGTCGGGCCGGGCAACGGCGGTGATCCGTCGTCGGAGAAAGCTTCGGTGAAGAAGCCGACCGTGTAGGTGTCGCCGGCATGCAATCCGAGACGCTCGGACGCCACGATGTTGACGAAGGCCTCGTCCTCTCGTCGTGGGTCGGGGAGACGTCCTTCGATAACGTTCGTGGGAAACGTCGTCGTGCCGAGTCGCGGGTCTTCGCTGGCGCCGACTTCGATGTCGCCCTGCGCCGGCATGAGGAAGAGCCGCTCACCATCTTCGACGGACTCAAGCTCCAGGAGATGATCCAGGCTCAGCTTGGCGTTGATCTCGTTTGGGAATCCACCCGCGACGCCAAAGAACGGCGCGAGAAAGATGTGCGGCGGACTTCTCTTCTGGACGAACCGATCAACGACGGAATCGGTCCTGCGCGCGCCGGCCGCCGCGGCGACGACGGCACCGCCGAAGAGTCCTACGAGTACCGAGAGCGCAAGCCACGAACGCCACCGCGAACGGAGCTCGGCGCGGAACCGCATCCAGACCGCGGCCATCACTCGGCCCTCAACACGATGGCCGGATGCGTGCGGGCGGCGATGCGTCCCGGGATCGCGGCGACCAGGTTGGCCACCACGATCGCGGCCGGAACCATGAGCGCCAGCGCCGCCACGGGGACGCGCGGCGCCGGGACGACGCCCACCCGGTCGGCGAGGGACGTCCACGCCCAGCGTCCACCCACGACGCCGGCCGGGATGCCGACCGCGAGCGCGCTGATCACGAGCGTGGTTGCCTGCCATCCGACGACGGCCCGGATACTCCGTTTCCCCAGGCCGAGCGTTTTGAGGATCGCCAGGTCGTGGCGGCGACGCCGCACCGAAGACGCGACCATGTGCGCGAGCACCGCCGAGGCGAGAACCGCGAGCGCCACACTGAGCGCGATCGGAAGGTTCTCGACCCGCCCGAAGTTCACCACGTCGCGGGGCGTCTCGTTGGGGGTGATCACGTCGCTCAAGCCGACGAACGCTGTTTCCTCGGCCGGGATGATGAGATCTTCGATCCGGGCGGTGAGTTGCGCGACGTCGGCCCCAGGAGCGAATCGAACGAGCATCGTGTTGGGCAGGCGATCGCTCGCGGCGAAGCTCGCTCGATTGCTATCCCAATCGAGCAGGGGCGACTCGCCGAGTTCGCCCTGCGTCAGCGCAGGGTTGACCACCCGGCCGACGATCGTCATCGACCGCTCTGCGCCGCCGAGCAAAGAGACCATCACGCGGTCTCCGACCGTGGCATCGACGATCCGCAGCGTTCTCGCTCCGAGCGCGATCTCGTCGGCGGCGGCCGGACGTCGTCCCTCGACGATGGTCGGGTAAGCGTCGCCGCGGATCGGAGATATCGCGAACGCCTCGGCGGTGCGGCCGTCGATCTCGATCGAGCCCGTCCCACCGTAGGAAAGTGCGGCGATGCCCGGTTCCGATTCCAGCGCCCGAGCAGGGACGGTGAAGTCAGCGTCCGAGTCGAACTCTTCGATCCGAAGATCCCACGCGAGGCCGTACAGTCGCGGCGTACTCAGCAGATGGTGGAGGCTCGCCGCGACACCGAGCGAAGCGGCGAGCGCGGCGGCCGCGATCGAGATTCCGAACACCGTGGAACGGACGGGGAGCGAAGTCTTGCCGCTGCCCCGAGAGAGCGCGAGATGGACTCCCGCAACGGCCGGGACCGAGGCGCCGACACGCGCGAGCGCGGTGACGGCCCTTGCGTTTGACGTGGCCGGCTGCCGCGCGCGACCTGGTGCCGTGCGGCTCGCGCTCGTCGCGCGCCAAGCGGGTAGCGCGCTCGCCGACGCCACGGCGAGCAGCATCCCGGCGACCGCCATCGCGATGACGAACGCATCGACGTGGATCCCGGGTGACGGCTCGGCGACGCGGGCGATCCCGAGCGGAGTGAGCGGCGACAGCGCCACGGCGACGGCGACGGCGATCACCGCGGACATCGCTCCGATCACCACCGCGCGTCCCATCGAGATGACCCATTGCTCCTGCGGGGTCATCCCGAGCGCGCCGAGCGTGTCGTTGTCGTCGGAGGAGACGGCGATATGCCGCGTCAACGTCTGACCGACGATGACGAGCGACGACAGGCCGAGGATCCCCGCCAGCAACCACATGGCCGTGGAAAGTGGCGTGATCGCGTTCCGGACGCTGGCTTCGGTGTTGGCGAGTGGCTCCAGCTCGATCTGCGGATCAGGTCCGGCGAGCGCTCGGAGTCCCCGTTCGAACGCCGGGAGGTCACGGGCGCCGTGCTTGAGCCGGATCGAGACCGAGTCGATCGATGACTGGAACAGTCCGTCCGTCCGCGAAGCGATGCGGTAGAGCGAGGGTGTCGCGTACGCAACGATGCTACTGCCGATGGTGATCGGCGGTAGATCGTAAGGACCGGCCTGGATCCCGACCACGCGAAGCTCGAGCGGTGCGCCGGCCGCGACGAACGAGTCGCGGTAGCGCTTGACCTCCGGCGGATCATCGGGCCGGGCCTTCGGGAACAACGGGATCGTGTCGCCGACGTCTATGGCGTAGCGGTCGGCTGCGGCGAAGCTGACGGTCGCTTCATCGGGGGCGTCCGGGTCCGCGAACCGTCCGCGCACGATCCGGGCCTGATCGACCTGCGTTCCCAGCGATCGGTCGCGAGGGATCGCGATCCCCACCGGCGTCCCGAGGTCGGCCCAGAACCAGCTCAGCCGGGCCGAATCCTCGACCTCGGGGAGCGCGACGACCGCGTCGGGGTCGAGCTCGCTCAGACCGACGTCCGAGAACTGATACAGGAAGACGTCGTGTGGCGACGTCGCTGCGAGCATGCGGTCGTAGGCGGTTTCCGTCCGACGTGCTCCCGCGGCAGCGGCGGTCACGAGGCCGCCCGCCAGGCCCGCGACGAGCGCGAGGCCGAGCCACGAGCGCCAGCGCCTCCGGAACTCGGCGGCGAAGCGCAAACGGATGGCGCCCATCACTCGGCCCTCAGCACGAGCGCGGGTTGCGTCCGGGCGGCGCTGCGGCCCGGCAGCGCAGCGATCAGGTTCCCGAGCACGAGCCCTGCTGGGAGCACGAGCGCCAGGATCGCGAGCGGCGCACGCGCGACCGGAACGACGCCGAAGTACAAGGCGATCGTTCGCCATCCCCAGCGGCCGAGCACGATCCCCGCCGGCAGCCCGACGACGATCGCGAGCACGGCGATCGCGCTGACCTGCCACGCGATCGCGCCGCGCACCTGGCCCTTCACGAAGCCGAGCGCTTTCAAGATCGCCAGGTCGCGTCGTCGCCGCCTGATCGTCGTTACGAGGATGTGCGCCAGCGCAGCCGACGCGATCGCGGCGAAGATCGCGGACAGCAAGACCGGGAGCCGGCTGATCTTCTCGAGGGCGGCGAGATCCTGCCGTTCCGTGCGCAGCAATACTATGAAGCCGTCCGCCTCGAGCTGCTTCCGAGCGGCATCCAGGTCGGTTCCCGGTTCGAAGCCCACGAAGCAGCAGCCGGCCGGGTCCTCCGGCTGGAGCCTGCTGATGAACGCGGCGGACATGATCGCACCCTCGCCCGGCTCGGTCGCGGCGAACGGGAACGAGGGAACCGCGGCGACGCCGACGACCCGCGAGCGCACCGTGATGAGCCGGCGCTCGACCTGTTCGCCGGACTCTTCTTCCTCGTCTTGCGTCGGGTCGGCATAGCGGAAGCCGACCATGTCGCCGACATGAAGGCCGAGACGTCGGATCGTCGCCGGTCCCAGCGCGATCTCGGGGACCGCGTCCGGCGGCGTGTCCCGAGGTGCCCGCCCCTCGATCACGGCGTACCCGATCTCTCCGCCGTCGTCTAACCCCAGCAGGAACATGTCCTGGTTCCCGATGACGATGTTGAGCAGCGAGCCGACCACCGCGCGATCGACGAACGGGAGTTGCTTCAGCCGAGCGAGCCGCTGCGCCGAACCCTCGGGGGTGGTTCGGTCCTCGTCGGGGAGGACCGCGTCGTAGGTGAACCCCGTGAGCGCAGGGGTCTCGACCAGATGCGAGAGGCTCTGGCCGACGACGACGGAGCCAACGACCGAAGCAACGCCGAGCGCGACGGCGAGGATCGTCGAGCGCACCGGGACCGATGTCCTTCCGCGACCCGGCTCGAGCGCCATCCGGAGTCCGGTGGCCGTCGCCGGCGATCGTGAGACGCGCGTTATCGCGCCGACGATGCGAGACGGTCGCGTCGCCCCATGCTCGATCTCGGAAACCGCACGCTCGGCCGAGCGTGCGGCGCGGATCGACGGCCAGAGGGTGACGAACGGAACGAGGAGCAGGATCGCCGCCGCGCCCAAGCCGATCGCCGTCGCGTCGAACGCGAAACCGGTGGTCGGTTCCGCGATCCGCGCAGGTCCGATCGGGGTGAATGGGGAGAAGAGATAGGCGGCGACCGCGCCGACCCCCGCTGCGACGAGCCCGATCGCGGCGGCGCGCAACATGCCGAGGGTCACGAGATGCCGGCGAGCAAGTCCCATGGCGCGGAGCGTCGGGTAGTCGACCGACTCGAGCAGCTGCTGCCGGGCGAACGTCTGCCCGACAACGGCGACGGTGGCCGCCGCGATGAGCGAGCCGAGGAGCCACAGCGCAACCACGTACAGCCGGATGATCTTCTGCACGCTGCTCCGGATGATCGGCGCAATGACCGGCACATCCAGGTTGAGGTCGCGCTCGGCGGCGCGCTTGAACGCGACGGCGGCATCACGGCCGCCCTTGAGGTGGATCCCGAGCTGCCACGTGTCGGGGTTCGGCGCGAGGATCTCCGCCGCGACTTCGGGCGGGTACGTGCGCCGGGTTACCTCTTGGAATCGCTGATACAGCGCAGGTGTTGCGTAGAAGACGCGGAAGAAGCTCTGGCCGATCGTTTCGAAGTCGCCCGGCGCCGCCGAGATACCGACGACGCCGAGCCGGACCCGCTCGAGCGGCGCGGGGAAATTCTCGATATCGAATCCAACTCCGACGACGATCTCGTCGCCCACTCGCAGGTCGAACTGGTCGGCGATCGTGAACGGAACCGTCGTCTCGTCGGCCTTGGACCGGTCGGGGAGCCGTCCCTCGAGGATCTTCGCTCGGTTGGTCGAATACAGCGTCCGTCCCGAGGGGTCGGTCGCGAGTGCCCACTCCGGGAAAGCGAGGACCTCCTCGGGGTGGCCGCGACGCGCCGGGATCGTCACCTCAGCGCCGATGATCACGAGCTCGGTGAAGTCCTTTATCGCCGGATGGGTCTTGAGCCGCGCGTACCGCTCGGAGAACCCAGCGCTCCCCCCGCCGCCGGTCATCGCATCGAACGCATCCTGCGCCTCTTCGAATCGCGGATACGCGGTCTCCGTGCGCCGGGCGCCGGCGATAGCGGCGATCGAGGCACCGGCGGCGACGCCGAGGATCAGCGCGAGCGCTAGCCACGCGCGCCAGCGTGCGCGCAGCTCGGCGCGTAGCCTCATCCAGACCGCTGCCACCGCGGCCTCCCCGATCGTCTCGCGTGCCTCTAGGAGGTCGCGTTCGGCTCGGCCGGCGGGTTGGACATCAAGGTGCCGAACGACACGGCCTGCCGCTCGCCCGACGCGGCAGAGTCGCCGTTCTCGATCTTGCCGTCGCGCATCTTCACGATGCGGTCGGCGTTCTCGGCGACCTTGACGTCGTGGGTGACGAGCATGATCGTCTGGCCGTCCTTGTGCAGTCGGCGGAACAGCTCCATCACCTCGATGCCGCCGGCCGAGTCCAGCGCGCCGGTCGGCTCATCTGCGAGCACGAGGGTCGGCGAGTTCGCCAGTGCCCGCGCGATCGCGAGTCGTTGCCGCTGACCACCCGACAGGACCCCCGGCGCATTCTTGGCCTTGTCGGCGAGCCCGAGCAGGTCCAGCAGGTCCCGCGCTCGCGTCTCTGCCTGCTTGCGTGGCATCCCGGCGATCACGGCGGGGAGCGTGACGTTCTCGAGCACGCTCATGCCTTCGAGGAGGTTGAAGAACTGGAACACGATGCCGATGTGCTTGCGACGCATCCGCGCGAGGTCGTTCTCGTCCTTGCCGGCCAGCGACTCACCGGCAACCGAGATCTCGCCGTCGGTCGGCGTATCGAGCCCGGCGATCAGGTTCAGCAGCGTCGACTTGCCGCAACCCGATGGGCCCATGACCGCGACGAACTCGCCCGGTTCGATCTTCATGTCGACGCCTCGCAGCGCGCGAACCGGCGCGCCCTCGGCCTCGTAGTTCTTACGCAGGTCGCGTGTTTCCACGACGGTCATGACTGCCCCTTTCCGCTGTCCCCCCGGATGCGCACGACGCGCACCGGCTTCTCGCGGCCCTTCACGGTCACCGTCTCGACGTCGCCCGAAGGCAGCCCCGCCGCGTTGACGGTCTCCTCGCTGGCCACGATCTCGCGAGGGCCGGCGAGCGAGTTCAAGCGTTGCGCGACGTTCACCGCGTCGCCGACGACGGTGTATTCGAGCTTCGCGCCGCCGACCGCGCCGGCCATCGCGCTGCCCGTGTTCACGCCGATGCCGACCCCGAAGGCCGGGTGTCCCTCGGTCGCCCATCGTTCGTTGAGCTCGTCTTGCCGGGCGATCATCGCCTGCGCACACTCCACGGCCTTGCGAGCGTGCCCGTCGAGCGCAACCGGGGCTCCGAACACCGCCATCACGGCGTCTCCTATGAACTTGTCCACGATCCCCTCGTGCGCCATCACCAGTTCGCTCATCACCGTCAAGTGCTCGTTGAGTAGCAAGCCGAGCGTGGCTACCTCGGTGATCT
>JBKKCR010000261.1:0-3890 GCA_046712825.1 Actinomycetota bacterium
CCCGAGTCCGCGCTCGAGGCACTGTCCACGATGCCCGACGGGCTGAACGACGTCATAGCGATGCACCTCGGGAGGCTCAATCCGAACCCGCATGAGTTGACGCCGGGAGTCGCTCCGCTCGTGAGCCTGCTGGGTGCGCGCGCCGACCTGCTCCTCAACCCGCAGCACTGGGACAAGAAGCTGGTGGACACCATGAGCGGCGAGGTCGCGATCTTACTCTTGCCGATGGACGCGACGACCGTCATCGTGATCATGCCGACCCAGGTCGTGGAGTCCGACCCGAACGCCACTTCGTTGCCTGAACGGCGAGTGGATCTCAGCGATGTCACCTACGAGGTCAACGGACAGACAAGGACGGTCGAGCAGTACATGGCCGACGGCGCGACCAACGCCATCGGGTTCATGCACAACGGCGAGTTCGTGTACGACGCCTATCAGAACGGCTTCACGGCGGACACCCGTCACCAGATGTGGTCGGTCACCAAGTCCGTCACCACGTCACTTGTGGGGATCGCCGTCGGCGAAGGACGGATCGACTCCATCTTCGACCCGATCGAGAAGTACATCCCCGAGAGCGTCGGCACGGCGTGGGAAGGCACCACCGTCGAGGATCTGCTCCAGATGGAGTCGGGCATCTACTGGGTCGATGTTCCTGTCCACCAGCCCGAGGAATTGATCCAGATGGGGCTCGACTTCCACACCAACGGCTTGTATGGGGCTACCCGCAACGATTACCTGTTGAAGCTGACTCGGGTCTCCGAGGCGGGCGCGTATTACCGGTACAACAGCGCCGACGCGCAGATGCTGACATGGTTGCTCGAGAACGTCTACGACGAGTCGTACTCCACGATCCTGTCCGAGAAGCTGTGGCAACCGGCGGGGATGGAGAACGACGCGCTGATCATGGTCGATCGGGAGGGCCACGCCTTCGCCTCCATGGGTCTGTTCGCGACCACGAAGGACATGGTTCGCTTCGGAGAGCTGTTCCGCAATGGCGGCCGGAACCTCGACGGCGAGCAGGTCGTGCCGGAGGCTTGGGTCGCGGCCTCTCACGATTACTCCGAGGAGACCGGAGGTCCGCGCGGGTACATGTGGCCGGAGTGGTCCGACGGCTACACCGCGTCGGGTTACGGACACCAGCGAGTGAGCGTCGCTCCCGCGCTGAACATGACGGGCGTGCGGTTCGGCAACGACCCGGTGGACAGCATCGCTCCGAAGGAGTGGGAAGCGGTCTACCTGGCGGTGGCCGCCGCACTCGCCGGCGGGTAGCGCTCGAACGTTTCGAGGTTCGTCGTCCTGAGTGGTCAGCTTTTGAACCTCAGGCCGGAAATCGTTTGAGCCTTAAAAGCCTCACCCGGAGCGTGTCGAGGCAACCCCGAGCGCCATCGACGGCGGTCTGAGGTTTATTGCTTGCGGCGACGTCGAGGCCGCCGAGCAAACGCAGCGACGCCGATCCCTCCCGCGAACGCACCCACGACCCCAGTAGAGAGCGCCAGCGAGGACAATCCCACTCCACTCCCGCCGGTGGCCGCGAGACCTGCCGGTCGGCTTTCCGTCGGGTCACGCATGTTCGCCCCCACGACGACGAGCACCGCTCGCATCTTCGTTGGGTGGATGGCGCACCGATACGTGTAGCTTCCGGGTCGCATCGGCGCTTTCAACGTAGCACTCGCGCCCGAGCGGACCACGCCGGTGTCCAGCGACATCTCGTCGAACGTCGCGGTGTGATCTGTGGCTCCTTGGTTGCGCCACGTAATCTCGCCGCCAGGAGCAACCGATTGCTCGGGCGGCCGAAAGACGAAGTCCTCCATGCTCAGGTTGACCTTCGCGGGCGCCGAAGACGCACCAGCCGCCGACTCGCGCGGCGGTCCAGTGACGGTGAAAACGCCTTTCATTGTGTTGGGGTGAACTCTGCACACGAAGGGGAACTTGCCCGGTGTGGTCAGAGTTATCGAGGTGTTCGTGCCGGCGAACCGTCCTCCCTCTGGTCCGGGTGTCACGACCCCAGTGTCGAACGTGCGATCCTCGGCCGTGAGCGTGTGGGGCAGGCCTCCCACGTTCGCCAGGAGCAGCAATGATCCGGTCGCGAGGGTGAGCGAGCTTGGTGTAAAGGTGAACTCACTTGCTTCGATCCGATTGACTCGTGCCTCTTCACTGGGACCGGCAACTTCGATCGTCGCTTCCATGCGACCGGGATGGATACGACAGAAGTAGGAGTAGGTTCCGGGGACGGTAAACGTAACGCTGCTCTGCTTCTTTGGCAGAATCGGCTTGGTATCGAACGCACCGCCTCGATCGGTGACGACGTGGGGGATCTGGCCCGCGTTGGACCATCGCACCGTCGTCCCGACGCCGACTTTCAGCTTCGCGGGCTGGAAGGCGAAGTCGACGATCCTGGCTTCGACGGTTCGCGGCATGGGACCTTGCGCCATGACGACGCCGGCGCCACTAGTCGCGATGACGGCGGCGGCAACCCATCTCAGCAGCCGCATCGACCAGCTCACCTGCCGGCGGCGAAGTCGGCCACGCTGGTGATCCAGATGGCACCGAAAGCGACGAAGATCGCCGATCCAAGGATCGGCATCTGCTTCCTTCCTCTCTTTAGCAGCTTGAGCAGCGTGAACTTCACCGCGAGCAGCGCGAACACGAGCGCGCCGAAGATCGAGTGGAGCGCCACGCGTGTCGGGCTCGTAGCGCCCCCCGGACCGACGATGCAGAAGACCGCGACCGCCACAGCGAGCGCGAGCGTGAGCCGTCCGCTCACGCGATGGAGTTTGGCGGCCGATCGGGGATGCACGGCCGCGAGCTTCATGACGCCGGTGAATCTGGCAGCTAGGAGAACCTGGAAACCGGCGAGCAGGAAGACGATCGTGGCCGCGATCGTCTTCACCAGCAAACTCGTGTCCGTGACGTCGAAGATGGATGCGATCATCAGCTCGCGGCTACCCTCGGACCCGGATCTGAGCTCTCATCTGTGGATGCACGTCACAATGAAACGCCACGGATCGCTCGACTCGTAGCCGGAACTCCGTTCCCGGTCCGACGATACCCGAATCAAACGAACCGTCATCGGCCGTGACGGTATGAGGTGCCAAGTCGCGATTGTCGAAGGCAACGACCGTTCCCTTCGACACCTTGATCACCTGGGGGGAAAAGGCAGTCCGCTGCATGGCGACGGTAAGGCCAGCGTCGGTAGCGCGCCGCTCGATGAGAATCGCTACGGGGGTAGCGATGACCAATCCCCCTAACAAGAAGACAACGACCTCCCACGTCGTCCGCTCGTAGCGGCCCTTCGTGCGACGCCCTTCGTTCACTCGCCTTCCCCGATTCCGTCGTTCAGCCCGCGACCGCATGACTCAACCCTTTGAAAGAATCATGCGACGCTTCGTGAGGATGCTCCTGCACGGCACACGCCCCCTCCTCGTGCGAGACCCCACGTTCACCGTGGCCCAATGCCGCAAGCACACTGCAACGCTTCGTGGAGCGGTTGGAATGATCGTTCGTGGACGCGCCTGCATGACCGTGATCTGCGAGGTTGGCAGCTGACGAGACCGCGCCCGTGAAAAGAGAGATCAACATCAAAGCACCGACTGCGGCAAGTGCAGGCCGCGCGACCGATACGGGTCTTCGGTGTCGGAGTTTCTCCAATGCGCCGGCAACCGCGATCATTTCGAAGAGGACAGCGCTCGCATCCAGGACGCCGATCGCCTCACGCGCAGCCTCGTCTGCTCCTGTCGGAAGCCCGATCGTGCGGGACGTGATCCAGATCAGGATCAGGCCCAGGTTCGTGAGCGCGACGATAAGCCAGAGTGACCGAGTGGGCCGCATGGCGGCGAGCAGGGCTTGGAGGAGCTGCGTCAAGCTCGCCAGGACAAAGAACGTCCCCACCA
>JBKKCR010000262.1:0-3893 GCA_046712825.1 Actinomycetota bacterium
TCGCAACGCTCGGGGTTCTCCATCGCGTACGGAACGACGATCGTCTCGTGGTCGATCTCTTCGGGGATCTGCGAAACGAGGAAGTCGAGCACGTCCTCGGACGGGTGGTTCATCGACACCCATCGCTCGCTGAAGAAGAGCTTGAGATTGAGCGGCTGCGGCAGAACGCCGGCGCGCGCCGCGAGGACCGTCCACCGCAGATCCCCCGAGTCGAAGATCGCGATGTTCGGAACCAGCCCGCGCCGCTTGAATTCGTCGAGCTCCGGCGGGTAGGCGGGACGCTCGGCCTCCTCGCCGGGCTTCCCGTAGGTGATCACGCCGAAGGACTTCGTCGCCTCGTCCCAGCTGGCGCGCTTCACGTGCTGAACGACGTCGAACGGGCTCAGCTGGAACGCGAAGCCCGCCGGTGGCTGGTCGGACAGGGCCCACACGTGATCGAGCCGGGCCTCGCGATAGCTCGGATAGGCGAGCACGTCGACCTCGCGCGCGATCGCCTCGAGGGCGCGCCGAGAGATCTCGTCGTCGGTGAACGCTTGCGCGCCGTCGGCGGTGCGCGCGTGATAGTGGATGATCGCGGCGCCCTCGCGCGAGGCGTCGATCGCCGAGCGCGCGATCTCATCGGAGTCGTAGGGGACGTTGGGGTTGTCGTGCTTCCACGCGGTCTCGTTGAGGCCGACCTCGATGACGACCTTGCCCTCGTCGGCGAAGCGCATCCCTGGCTCCCACACCCGGCATTCCGTTAACTAAATAATCTAATATCCCCGGCGCGCCGGCAGCAAGGCCTTGCCACCCCGGCCGTTGGGTCTTGCTCGCGGTCTACAATCGCGCCCGTGAAGTTCGGGGTGACCGGCGTGAATGCGGGGCGGCGCGTGGAAGGCGCGAACGCTGCTGTGCTCGCCCGGCTCGCCGAGGAGGCAGGCTTCGAATCCCTCTGGGCCGTCGAGCACGTCGTGGTCCCCGCAAACTACAAGTCGCAGTACCCGTACTCGCCCGACGGCCGCATGCCCGGCAAGGAAGAGGTCTCGATCGGTGACCCGCTGATCTGGCTGACGTACGCCGCGGCCGTCACCGAACGTATCAACCTCGCGACCGGAATCCTGATCCTCCCCCAGCGCAACCCGGTGCTTCTTGCCAAGGAGTGCGCGACCCTCGACACGCTGTCGAACGGCCGCCTGCTGCTCGGGATCGGCGTCGGGTGGCTCCAGGAGGAGTTCGCCGCGCTCGGCATCCCGTTCGAAGGACGCGGCGCCCGCACCGACGAGTACGTCGAGGCGCTCCGCGTGCTCTGGGATCAGGAGGAGCCGACGTACGCCGGCCGGTACGCCTCGTTCCAGAAAGCCAAGAGCTATCCGAAGCCGACGCGGAAGATCCCGATCATCGTCGGTGGCCACACCGACGCCGCCGCGCGCCGCGCGGGGCGGATCGGCGACGGCTTCTTCCCCTGGGGCCTCGGCGTCGAGCATCTGACGCGCCTGATCGGCGTCATGCGCGACGCCGCGCAAGAAGCTGGCCGCGATCCCGCCGCGATCGAGATCACCGCCGGCGCGATGGACGTGGACACGATCCGAACCTATGCCGACGCGGGGGTGAGCCGGGTCGTGGTCCCGGCATTCGCCCGAACCCCGGACGAGCTGAAGCAGTGGTTCGACACCTTCAACACCGAGGTGATGGCGAAGCTCGGCTAGACGCCCGGTACCCACTCCGTGTGATAGCCGGTCGGCACCCGCTGCGGGATCGGGAGCCGCGCGACGGGGCCGCCTGCGACCCGCGAAGCGTCGAAAACGTAGGCTTCCGAGGCGCCCGTCGCTTCCTCGGCCACGAACGTAACCAGGTAGCCGTCGTCCTCGCGCATCGAGGCGCCGGTGCGGGCGGCGAACGTGACCTCTCCGCCGAACCAGCCGGCGGGATACGAGTACTCCTGAACGATGGTGTCGTCGTCGTAGACCATCACGCCGTCGAACAGCAGCGCCTCCGCCTGCGCCATGCGCGGCATGTAGGAAAGCCGCGTCGGCCGGCCGAGCGAACGGTCGTCCATCGTGGGGAACTCGCCCATCGTCTCGTCGAGGCGCTCTTCCTTCACGATCCCGGAGGAGAGCTGCATCCGCCACTCGTGCAGGTGCGGCTCGAGCCGCAGCGTCGCGATCGAGGGGACGATCCGGTCGGTGTGCGGGTTGAGCGGGTCTCCCAGGAGCGGATTGTCGATGCGGCACCCGGTGAGGACGATCTCGTCGCCGTCCTCCCACGCGTTGATCGTGTGGTACATGAAGAACGGCTCGGCATCGAACCAGCGCACGTCGGCGGTCGAGCCGTACCGCGGGATCACGCCGAGCCGCGTCGGCTTGTCGCGGAAGAAGCCGTTGCGGATCCGGCCCTTCGCCAGTAGATCGGGATCCCACATCATCGACATGTCGAGCAGGATCGAATAGTTCGGTGTGATCGCGATGTCGTGCTGCAGGCGCGGGCCCGCCAGCTCGATCGGCACCTCGTGCGCGAGCTTGCCGTCGGCGCCGATCACGCCGTACGTGAGATACGGCGGGACAGGGCCGTAGTCGAAGAAGATCATCTCGCCGGTCTCGGGGTCCACCTTGGGATGTGCCGACATCCCGCCGTTGAGCCCGCCGCCGAAGTCCTCGATCCCGACGGTCTCCAGGCTCGGCACGTCGATCACGTACGAGGCGCCACCGAGCCACCAATGCGCGAGCAGCTTCCCGGCGTGGTAGCTCAGTGTCGTGTTGGCGGTGTCCTTGTACGGCCCGCCGGGCCGCGTGAAGTCGGCGGGCTCGCGGATGCCGGTCCACAGCGCCTCGCCGGCCTGTTCCTCCGCGGCGAGCCCCTCGGTGCGGACCCAGCGGTTCCGGTAGGTCGCCGAGCCGTTCGAGAAATGGACGCCGTGGAGCATTCCGTCCCCGTCGAACCAGTGGTAGCGGCCCTTCGGCTCGAACATGGGGTTGGAACCGATCCGTACGTACATCCCTTCGATGTCGCCGGGGAGCTCGCCGATGACGGGCAGGTCGTGTGCGGTGATCTCGGTATGGATCGGCGCGAAGTTCCCCTCGAGGTACGGGCTGCGCTCAACGATCTTGCCGCGAGATTCGACCGTCGCCATGGCTGCTCTCCCTCACCGGTAGGCGTGCAGAGCCCAGCGTGACACAACATCAGCCGCCGGTCGAGCCTTCCTCCGCCAGTCGCGCCAGGTTCGCCAATTGGTTGCGATCGGCTCGGTTGATGATCGCCTTCGAGAGCGGCCGCATCCACCTGCCGGTCTGTGCCATCATCTTCTCGATGCCGGGGAGCAGGGACCACAAGATCATCGACGCCTGGGTCCAGCCGTGGACAAAGGAGGTCGTCGCCGGGATGCCCGAGCGCAACTGGGCGCTCGCGGACCGCTACGGCGGCGCCGAGCGCCTCCGCGGCGGCATCTCCACCGAAACGATGATCGAGGAGATGGACGCCGCCGGAGTCGACCTCGCGCTGTGCTCGGCGGGGCCGTTGATCCCCGTGCCGATCGTCGAAGATGCGGTCGCGAGATACCCGGACCGGCTGATCGGCGTCGGCTCGGCCGACCCGTGGGGGCCCGACGGCGTGATGGTCGCCGTTCGCGAGCTGAAGCGTCAGGTGCTCGAGAAGGGCTTCAAGGCGTTGAAGCTCGAGCCGTTCATCGACCGCAAGGACCCGACCGAGGCCGGCTGGTACCCGCTCTACGCCGCGTGCGTCGAGCTCGACGTCACGCTCCAGATCCAGGTCGGCAACACCGGGCCGCCGACGTACCCGTCGAGCACCGGCCGTCCGCTTCACGTGGATCAGATCGCCGTGCACTTTCCGGAGCTTCGCATCGTCGCCGGGCACATCGGCTGGCCGTGGACCGAAGAGATGATCGCGATCGCGTGGAAGCA
>JBKKCR010000263.1:0-15304 GCA_046712825.1 Actinomycetota bacterium
AAGTACTGCAACGACGGGCCGAAGGACACACAGGTCGGCGTAACGATCATGGACCACAACCCGTGTGGCACGGTCGTGCCAATCGTCGCATGCACCGACGAGTACAAGGTCGTGCGCCCGCTCGACAGCGAGTACACGCAGGCGCAGATGGCCAACACGCAGGAAGATACGCAAGCGATCCTCGACGATCCGTACACCTGGCTGTGCGGGTACGGGCAGTACGGCGGGGACGAGTGCGTGGTGCCGCAGCCCTAAACAGCGCGTTCCAACGGGGTCCCGTCGTTGATGAGAGCCTGAAGTACCGATTCGGTACGTCAGCCTCTCATCGACCTCCGGCGACCCCGCGATCCACCCCGTCGGTAGAATCGGCGCACCGATCGCCGGGGGTGTGCCGTGCTCGACCAGACGTTCCCACGCCAGGAGTCCCGAAAGCAGCTCTTCGACGACTATCGCCGTCGCGGCCTGTGGGGCCAGGCGTCCTTCAACGACATCCTCGAGGACGCATGCACCAAGCGCTGGCCCGACTCGGAGTTCGTCGTCGAGTCGCGCGAGCGTCCGGCGACCCTGACCTACCGCGAGCTCCACGACCGCGGGCTCAAGCTGGCCGGGGCGCTGTACGGGCTCGGGCTCCGCAAGGGCGACGTACTCGCGATGGAGATGCCCAACTGGATCGAGGGGTGTATCACCTACCACGCGTGCGCCGCGCTCGGCGTGATCGTGGTGCCGATCATCCACATCTACCGGGCGAAGGAAGTCGAGTTCATCCTGCGCCAGTCCGGCGCGAAGATGTTCATGACCCCCGACCACTACCGGTCGATGGCGGTCGACTACCTGGCGATGATCGACGACATCCGACCGCGACTGCCGGGCGTGGAGCAGGTCGTCATCGTCGGCGATGAGGTCCCGGACGGCTGCCTTTCGTTCGCGGAGCTCGAAGCCGGCGGTACCGACGACTTCCCGCGACCGGAGGTCTCTCCCGACGAGCCGCACATCCTCGCGTACACGAGCGGCACGACCTCCGACCCGAAAGGCGTCGTCCACTCGCACAACACATTCTTCTCCGAGCTGCGCGCCATCGTGCAAGCCTCGGGCGGAGGCGAGGAAGACGTGTTCATGTCCCCGAACCCCATCGGCCACATCGCGGGGATCTACGCCGCGCTCATCGCGCCGTTCCGCTGCGGATACAAGAAGCTTGTGCTCGTCGACGGCTTCGACCCACGTTGGATGCTCGAGCTGATCCAGCAGCACAAGGTCACCCGGTCGGGCGGAGCTCCCATCTTCATGCAGGTGATGCTCAACGATCCCGAGTTCGCGAACATCGACACCTCGTCGCTCCAGCTGTTCGGCGTCGGCGGCGCGAACGTCGCTCCGTCGTTGATCGAGCAGGCGGATTCGGCCGGGTGGTGGTCGATGCGCTCGTACGGATGCACCGAGCACCCGTCGATCACGATGGGAACGGGCGACGACCCGCTCCAGAAGCGCGCGTACACCGACGGCCGGCCGATGCTGGACGTCGAGATCCGGCTCGTCGACGACGAGGGGAAAGAGGTCGCCGCCGGCGAGGAGGGCGAGGTCTGCTCGCGCGGCCCCGACCAGTTCCTCGGCTACATGGATCCCGCGATGGACGCCGAGGCATTCGACGAAGAGGGCTGGTTCCATACCGGCGACATCGGCCGCCTTGACACCGACGGCTACCTCGTCATCACCGACCGCAAGAAGGACATCATCATCCGCGGCGGCGAGAACATCTCGGCCCGCGAGGTCGAGGAGGCGCTCGCGAAGCACCCAAAGGTGCAGGAGTCCGCCGTCACCCCGGTGAGCGACGCGAAGTACGGAGAGAAAGTCTGCGCGTTCGTGATCACGCGCGACAACCAGGAGTTGACGCTCGAGGAGGTGCTCGCGCACTTCAAGGAGCTCGGCGTAGCGAAGCAGAAGACGCCGGAGCGTCTCGAGCTCGTGACCGAGTTCCCCCGAACCCTGTCCGGGAAGGTGCAGAAGTACGTGCTACGCCGTCAGATCGACGCGCGCTAGGTGAGGTATCCGTTCGAGACGACCCGCCACTCGTCCCGCTTGGGTCAGCGGTTGCGTGCCGGACGCTTCACGGCCGGATCCTTCCGAGCCGTCCGGAGGAGCGGGGCGAGGTGGCGTTGCGCGTACCGGCGCGCGGAAGCGTCATCGTCGAGCGGGGCGACGGTCTGCGGAGTGAGCAGGAAGGAGGCCACGAGTCGAACGAAGATCTCGCCGATCGCGGCGACGTCTTTCTCTTCGTACTCTGCCGCCTCACCCTTGGTAGCGGAAACCAAGAACGAGGTCGCTGCGGCGAGGAACGGTCCGCCTCGGACGGTCAGCTCCGGGAGGAACATCTCCGGCTCGGTCGCGAGGAGCCGCTTGATCAAAGGGTGTGACCGTGCGAGGCGCAGCGTCACGACGAACCCCTCGACGAGCTTGTCCTCGAGCGTCGGGAGCGGCGCGATCGCGGCGTCGAACTCGCGCAGGAATCGCGACAGCTCGCGGAGCATCACGCCCTGGATCAGCTCGCTCTTGCGCCCGAACCGCCGATGGACGGTGACCCGCGACACGCCGGCGCGAAGGGCGACGTCTTCCACCGTCGTCCGACGAAGCCCGAAGTCGATGAACTGCGCCATCGCGGCGTCGAGGATGCGCTCGGTCGTCGGTTCGGCCGGTTCGTGCGCGCCGGCGAGACGAACGAGCTCGGCGGTGCCGCTCACGAGGTCCGCGCAGCCCTCCGCGCGCGATACGCGATCGGGAGGTAGCGCAGGCGCTCGGGCACGCGCGGCATCACGGTCGCGATCGCCCGGCCGATCCGCTGCAGCTTCCGCTCGTCTTCGTCGGACCATGGAAGGTCGAACATCTTCCGGATCACGGGCGGAAACGTGCCGACCGTGATGAACCGCTGGAACCTCCCGGCCGTCATGCCGAACGGGCGCCATGCCGCGCGGATCGCCGGCGGGAACCATTTCGGCGGCGGCGTCTCGGTCATCCGCTCGAGCACGTCGGCCGCGGTCGGGTGCGCCTCGAGCGTCGTCGAGGCCATCTCGTTGAAGTACTTCCAGTAGTCCTCGACGGTCGGCGGCAGCTGCTCTTCGGGGACCTGCAGGATCCGGCCGAGCCGCAGCACCTCGGCATAGAGCGCGTGATCATCCTGCCGCTGCTCCGGGAGCGTGAAATAGCGCTCGAGCGTGATGCCGCGCTCGAATGCGGTCAGATGAACCCACGCCCACGGTTCCGGGTCGAGCGCCGAGTACGAGGTACCGCGATCATCGGTTCCGCGGAACGCCTTGTGCATCGCGCGGAGGCGGTTCCCTTCCTCGATCGCGCCGTCGCCGGCGTAGACCCACTTCTGCAGCGACGTCAGGCTGCGCTCGAGCCGGCCCCAGGGATCGGTCTTGTAAACGGATCGCTCGGCCACCGCGTGACCGATCGAGGGGTGCATCGTCTGCATGACGAGCGCGCCGCCGAGCACGAGCAGGATCCGGCGGTCGCCTATCGTCTCCCAAAGGATCGAGCCGGGCCCGAAGGGCTCTGCTCTTTGAATCGAAGCATCCATCAGGGGCCTCCGGTGGCTGATACAGAGTTACAGGAATTGTATCAGCGATACCCCCGTCGGCCAAACGGAGAAAGCTCGCGGCCCCGGCCTGGAACCGGCCGGGGCCGCGGTAGGTCTCGCCGCGTTAGTCCGTGCAGCACTTCCCGTCGGGGGACTGGCCACGATGTTCCGCTGCCGTCATCCCGCCCTCGCAGCACATCTTTTCGTCCTTCTTCTCCTCAGCCTTGGGTTGCTCCTGCGTCTGATCAGCCATAACGACCTCCTTCGGGTTAGGTCATTCATACCCCGCCTGGACGGAGGTCAACGCTTGCTCGGCTGTTGACCTGACGGACCGTCAGGTGTTACAACTGACGCGCGCGTCACATCGTTCCGGAGGCGGGTCCCCGTGCGAGCGATCCCTATCGACAACTTCTTCGAGGGCTTCGAAGGGAAGCGCGCGCTCGCGTCCGAGGAGGCCGTCAACGAGGCCTCGTTCGACTGGGGACGGATCGTCGCCGAAGGCCGCGCGGCTCGCGCAGCCGCCGACGGCGCGTCGTGGCGCATCGGCCATCTCGCGCTCCTCGTTGAGCGCCGCTACGCCTCCGGCGCGCTCCAGAAGTTCGCCGAGGCTATCGGCGAAGCGTACGGAACCGTGCGGCGCTACCGCTGGGTAGCGAAGGCGTACGACGTCGACATCCGCCTGCGGCTTCCGAGCCTGTCGTTCTCGCACTTCCAGGCCGTCGCCGGGCTCCCCGACCGTCTTTCGTGGCTGCAGCGGGCATCACGCGGCAGCTGGAGCGTCGACCGCCTGACACGCGAGTCGCGGCCCGGCGTGGCCGGCGCCAGGCCGGTGCGTTCGCAGGCACGCGACCTCGGCTCATTGCGCACCTCGATAGACGGACTGCGCCGCTCGATCTCGTCCGCGTCTTCGTTGGACGACACGGCGATCGCCGGCGAGGGGAAGGCGTGGCTCGTCGAAGCGCTCGACGATCTGCTCGTCGAAGTGGAGCAGCTCAGGGAGCGCGTCCGCCGCGCGACGCGGACCGCCGAAGCCCGGCGTCCGCTGAAGGTCGCGCGCGAGCGTCCGTCGGCGACCCCGAAACCGAAGACTCCCACCGCGCTCAAGGCGCGGGCGATCGGCCGCTAGAAGATCTCGTTCGACCCCTGCCGGTCGAGCAACCGGGCGATCAGGTTCTTCTGGATCTCGACCGTGCCGGCGCCGATCGCCAGCCCGCGCACGTCGCGGAACATCCGCTCGACGGGGAACTCGCGCGTGTAGCCGTAGCCGCCGTGGATCTGGATCGCCTCGTTGGCGACCTCCTGGGCCACGATGTTCGCGTACCACTTCGCCTTCACGACCATCATCGGGTCGGGTTCGTGGATGCCGCCGATATGTTCGCCGGTGCTGCACGCACGCCAGACCATGAGGCGCGCCGCGTCGACCTTCGTCGCCATCTCCGCCAGCTTGTGCGCGATCGCTTGGACGTCGATCAGCCGCTTCCCGCCGACCTTGCGCTCCTGCGCGTAGCGGATCGACTCGTCGAGCGCGCCGGCCGCCACGCCGACGCACATCGAGGCGTTGCCGAGCCGCTCGTGGTTGAACTGGGCGAGGATCGTCCTCATCGACGAGCCCGTCGCGTCGCCCTCGAGCAGCACGTCCTCGTCGGCGACCGGCGCGTCGTCGAACGCGACCTCAGCCTCGGCCGCGCCGCGCAACCCCATCTTCTTGTGCACCTTCGACACCGAGACGCCGGGCGCGTCGGCCGGCACCATCACGGCGCCCAGCGCCTTCGACGATTCGTCGGCCGGGAAGCGCGCAACGACGAAGAACGCTTGCGCCTTATGCCCGCCGGTCACCATGTTCTTGTAGCCCTCGAGGCGCCACCCGCCGTCGACGCGCCGAAGCCTCGCGCGCATCGCCATCGCGTCCGATCCGGCGTCCGGTTCGGTCATGCCGATCCCGATCAGGCACTCGCCGCGCGCGACTCGCGGCAGGTACCGCTCCTTCAGGTCCTCGCTGCCGAACGCGGCGATCGCGCGCGGCGGGCCGTTCAGGAAGAGCTGACACACGACGGCGGTCGAGAGGCAGACCCGGCCGATCTGCTCCAGCACGAGCGAGGCTTCGAGGTCGCCGAGCCCGAGTCCGCCGTACTTCTCGGGAACGCTGAGCCCGGTGAGGCCTTGGCGCCCGAGGATCTCGAGGTTCTCCGACGGGAATTCCTCGTTCTCGTCCCAGCGCGCGGCGCGCGGGCGGAACTCGCGCTCGGCGAGCTCGCGCGTCGCGCGGCGCAGCTCTCGCTGCTCGTCGGTGAGCGTGAAGTCGACCACTCCAAGCAAGCCTATCGGAGCACCTGCGCAGAAGGGTTACTCGCCGACGAACCGGCCGTCGGGGCCGACGATGAAGTCGTCCATCATGGGCGCGAACGCGCGCAACCCGCCGTCGTCGATCGAGAGCAAGACCCTTAGATTGTGATCAGGCGCGTCGTCCCAGACCGATTCGATCTCGATCTGGTACTCGACGCCGGACGGGCCTTGCTCCGTGAGCGCGACGGGATTACCGAGGAAGCCTTTTAGCTCCTCGTAGGAAAGGGCTCGATACTCGCCGGCGAACCGAGCGAGCATCGCGCCTGCCTCCTGCTTGTCCATGGTGAACTCCTACCCACGTGCGCGCGGATCGACCACTACCTTTCCGTCCGCCGGGCGCGCGATCAGGACCTCGAACGCCTGAGGCAACGCGTCGAGCGCCACGCGCTTGGTGATGATGCCGGCGATCTCGGGGCGCGACGCCAGGAGCTCCATCGCCGCGCGGAAGTCGTCCGGGCTCGAGGAGATACTGCCAACGACGCTCTGCTCGCGCGTCACCCAGACCATCGGGACGACGCTGGCTTCCGACATCGGAACGCCGAGAAGCACCGCCACGCCGCCGGGCGCAAGCAGGTTCGTCGTCTGCTGTAGCAGCTCGGGTCGTCCCGTGCATTCGAGCACCACCGGAACGCCGGTCGGGGCGTCCTCGATCGATCCGAAGACGCGCTCGGCGCCCAGGGTGGTGGCGAGCGATCGCCTCGTGGCAACCGGATCGACGCCGGTCACCGACGAGCAGCCGGCTGCGCGCAGCGCGGCGACGGCGAGCAGACCGATGGGGCCCAGGCCGACGACGACCGCGTTATCTGGAACGAAGCCCGCCCGTTCGATCCCGTGGATCGAGACCGACAGCGGCTCGACCAGGCACGCGTCCGCCACATCGAGCCCGCCCGGCAGACCATGCACCATGAACGCCGGAACCGAGACCAGTTCGGCGAAGGCGCCGTCCCGCATGCCGCCCGGCCCGCGCGTCAGCGCTTCGACGCAGCGGTAAGACGCGCCGCTCCGACAGTCGGCGCATGCGCCGCACGGCATCTTCGGGTCCACGACGACCGGCTCGCCGTCGACGAACCCGGAGAACTCATGGCCCAATATCGAGCCCGAGAACACGCCGGTCTTGTAGCAGGACAGATCCGAGCCGCAGATCCCGGCGGCGGCGACCCGGAGCACGACCTCTCCCTCGCCCGGCTCGGGGTCGGGAAGCTCGATCACCTCGAGCCGTTTCGCGCCGGCGAGGCGGACCGCGCGCACGCTACATCAGCCCGAGCGGGCCGAGATTGCGGAGGAGCTCGGAGAGGATCTCGGGGTCGGTCTGGACGTTGATCACCGACGCGACGCCGGAGTCGAACGAGCGCTCCAAGGCCGGCCGCAGCTCTGCGAGCGTCGTCACGTGCTCGCCGTGGCCGCCGAACGCCTCGGCAAGCTTGTCGTATCGGGAGTCGCCGAGGTCGCTCGCGGTGCGGCGTCCCTTCCCGTACCACGCGTCCTGCTCGTGGCTGACGTCGCGCCAGCCCGCGTTGTTCGACACGATCGTGATCACGGGGAGACCGTGCCGGACCGCGGTGTCGACCTCCATCGCGCACAGACCGAACGAGCCGTCGCCGATCACGCAGAAGACGGGCTCGCCGGGTCGCGCAGCCTTCGCCGCGATCGAGAACGGCAGACCGACGCCGAGCGTCCCGAGCGCGGTCGTCGTGCTCAAGAAACGTCCCGGCCGCTCCGCGTACCCGTAGGCGAGCATCCACGTGAGCGCGTCCCCGCCGTCGGAGACGAAGGTGACCTCGTCCCCGGCCACCGATCGCGCGAACGCCGCGACCTCGCGCGCCATCGCACCGGCGTGCACGCGCTCACCCGTGTGGGCGTCGACCTGCGCGTCCCACGTCGCTCGCGCGTACGCGGTCAGGTCCTTCGCCTGTTGGAGCCACGTCTCACGACCCGGCGCAGACTTCTGCCAGGCGTCGGTGAGCTCGGTCACGACCCGGGTCGCGTCTCCGACCAACGCGACGTCGGGCCGGCGGTTGCCGCCGATCCGGTCGCCGGAGATGTCGACCTGTATGACCGTCTGCCCCGTCGGAGCGAACAGTGGTGCGCCGCCGTACATCACGTTCGCGTTGAACGCGCTGCCGAGCACAAGAACGACGTCGGCGCCCGGCACCGCGATCCCCGAGTGAACCATCGAGCCGAGGCACCACGGATGCGAGTCGGGGACCAGACCGCGCGAAGAGCTCGTCGTTACGACCGGGATCTGCGCGCGTTCGGCGAAACGCGCGAGCGCCTCGCCTGCCCCAGACCAGAACGCGCCGCCGCCTGCGAGCACGAGCGGGCGCTCCGCGCGTTGCAGCGCGTCGAGCGCGCGATCCAGATCTCGCGGGTCGGGCGAGGGCACCGGTGGAACCGCGGGGAATCCCCCGCCCACATCCATCGTTACGGCCGCTGCGCTCGCCATGAAGATGTCCTGGGGGATCTCGAGGTATACGGGGCCCGGCGTGCCGTTGCGCGACCGCGCGAGCGCCTCGGCGATGTAGCGCGGGATCCGTTCGGTCTGGTGGCACGCCTCCGCCCATTTCGCGATCGGAGCGACCATCGCGCGCTGGTCGACGTCCATCACGGCGCCTCGGCCGCGCTGCTGTAGTCCCGTGCGTCCCGCGAAGAGGAGGAGCGGCACGTTCCACGCCGCAGCGTCGACGAAGCCGGTGAGCGAGTTGGCGAAGCCTGGGCCCGCGGTCACCGCCGCCACCCCGGTCCGGCGCGTGGCGAGCGCCCACCCCTCCGCCGCAAGCGTCGCGGCGCCCTCGTGCCGGGTGTCGATCACGCGGATGCCGACGTCGAGGCAGCCGTCGAGCAAGCCGAGGATGTGGCCGCCGCAAAGGGCGAAGATCGTGTCCACGCCCGCGTCCTTGAACGCCTGCGCCATGAGCAGGCCGCCGTGCTTCCCGCCTTCCGATGCGGCGGGCTGGGTGAAGCCGGGGACGAACTCGGGCATGCGAGAACGGTAGCATCAGCCCGATGCCGGACGCCCTGACGGTCTACTTCGACTTCACCTGCGGCTACTCGTACCGGGCGATGCACTGGCTCGACTTGATCCCGGACCTGAAGGTCGAGTGGCGGACGTTCTCCCTGAAAGAAGTGAACCGCGAACCGGGGGAGTCCTGGCTCGAGGCTACGTCGCCGCCGAGCATCTCCGTCTTCGCTCAGGCGCTTGCGCACGCCGCTCGGGCCGGCGATTACGACCGTTACCACCACGCCGTGTTCGAGGCGATGCAGGGCGAGCACCGACGCCTCTCAGAGGAAGAATTCCTCGAGATCGCGGCCGACGCCGGAGCCGACGTGGACTCTTTCAACCGAGACCGCGGCGCGTGGGTCGCGCGGGTTGGGGCCGAGCACTATGACGCGGTCGAGCGGCTGGGGGCTTACGGGACGCCGACCGTCCTGCTAGAGGGCGCGGCCGCGTACGTGCGGCTCTCAGAGGTCCCCAGCACCGAAGCCGATGCGCGGACCATCGTCGACGGTCTCCGCGGCCTCGCTTCTTCGACGGCGAACCTGGTCGAGGTCTTCCGGCCCGAGGGCCCACGGCCGACGCCCATATCGCCGTCGCCGCCGGAGAAGCTCAATAGAAGTACTGGTCATAGGGGATAGCGACCCCTATCTTCGTTGTACACTGTCCTCCCACGCCCCCGTAGAGCAGCATGGAGTGCTCGCCACCCTGTCAAGGTGGAGGTCGCCGGATCGAGGCCGGTCGGGGGCGCCCACATGACAATCAGCCGCTCCCAGCGGTTGATTGTCGTATGAGAGTTTTACTCTGGTCCCATGCAGTGCGAGTACTGCTCCAGCAAGCTCGATGCCGCTCAGAAACGATGGTGCAGCAAACGCTGCAACGACCTCTTCCGCGCCAAGGTGCCGACTCGGCCGCTCGAATGCCCAGGATGCATGCGAACAGTCTTGGTTCCTGCCGGCCGACATCCGGGGCGCAAGTACTGCACAAGATCGTGCGCCACGGCTACCTACAACAGGCTTCACCTGCGTGGGGCGCGGAACGGTCGCTGGCGCGGCGGACGCGTCCTGAACTACGGACCCGGATGGAAGAGCACCAAGGTCAAGGTTCGAGAGCGAGATCGCGATTGTAGGAATTGTGGAAAGTCGCCGGCGGAGAACGGCCGGGCCTTGGACGTTCATCACATCCAACCATTTCGCTTCTCGGGCGACCATTCACTGGATAATCTCGTCGCTCTCTGCCGCTCGTGCCACATGCGAGCGGACGATCACGGTCGCCGCGGCTCGGCACTCTTCCTCGCAGAGGCCGGCTACCGACCGACCATCACCAAGCGGGAGCTTCGCCGTCATGCCGCCGCCGAGCGCGCCGCCCAACGAGCCGTGGAACGCCGTGAGGCCCGCGCTCACGCGCTTGAGCTCGCGGAGCTCGGTCTCTCTCCGTCGCATCGCGAGAGCGGTCGGCGTGTCCCATCAGACCATCGCGAACTGGCTCCCAGCCCGCCAAGACCGCCTGGTATCCTGACTTCCCGCCCGCCCAGGTAGCTCAGTTGGCAGAGCACGGGTCTGAAGAACCCGGTGTCGCTGGTTCGATTCCGGCCCTGGGCACCCTCGGTCACCTTTCACCGCAGGAATCGCCGCGCTGACGCCGAAGTCACCTCCCATGCGCCGGACCCTCTGTCTCGTCGTCATCGCCTTGATCGCGATGGCTTCGCTCGGCGCCGAGGCCGAGCCCGACTGCATCTGGGAGCAGTACGGGAACGACGCGGGCCATTCCTTCGCTCAGTCGTTCGACTGTTCCTCGATCACTCCCCTGAGCCTCGCCACCATGATCCCCAAGTGGTACGTACAGACCGGGTCGCCGGTGACCGCCTCGCCCGCCGTGGCCGACGGGACCGTCTACGTCGGCGCAAACGACGGCACGTTCTACGCCATCGACGCGGCCAACGGCGCGGTGCGCTGGACGTACGAGGTCGACGACACGAACCAGATCTACACCGGCTTGGTCTCCTCCGCCGCTGCACCAGAGATCGACGGGCAGCGCGTGGTGCTCTTCGGCCGCGGCGGAACCCTCTACATGCTCGACGGCGAGAGCGGAAGCGTGCTTGCGCGTGCGTGTGTGGATCCGCGGGCGGAGACCGAGACGCGCTGCGCGGGCTCGGACAGCAACATCCAGATCGAGTCTTCCCCGGCGTTCGTCTGGGTCGACGGCGAGCCCTGGGTCGTCGTCGGGATGGACGTGCACAACAACCCGGGTGTCGGCCGAACCGGCGTGATCGCGCTCCGGATCGGCCACGAAGCCGATACCTGGTCGCTCGAGCCGCTGTGGAAGTTCGACCCCGAGAACCTTCAGACGTACACCGGGCCCGACATGCTCACCACCGGCCACGGCACCGGCGACGGGTGCGGCGGAGTCTGGTCATCTCCGGCGGTCGACGTCGACGGAGACATGGTCTTCTTCGGCACCGGCAGCTGCTCGGTCGGCGACGGGACCAACGGTCCGTGGAGCGGCGAGTCGCTTTTCGGCGTCAGACTACGGAGCGGGGCGTTCGAGTGGCAGTACAACCCGCGGATAGACCGCGGGGAGTCGACCCGGCTGGACGACGACTTCGGCGCGAGTGCCAATCTGCTGCCGGAGGGGCGCGTCGGCGCGGGCAGCAAGGACGGCTGGTACTACGGCCTCAAGCGGGACCGAGCCGATGGCAGCGAGCTGGGGGCCGACGAGTGGGCCTCGCACGCGGGTCAGGCCGGCCACGCAGGCAAGGGCTTCGCCATAGGCGGGATGATCGGCACCGCGGCGGTCGGCGAATGGTTCGACGAGCCGGCGATCTTCGCGACGACCGCCATCTCGACACCGCTGAACGAGGACAGCAACGGCCTCGACACGACGCTACTCGAGGACCCCGGCCGCTTGTTCTCGCTCCACGCGATCAGCGCCATCGACGGACGGGTCCTCTGGCGCTCACCGCTGTCGCGCCAGTCCTACGGCGCACCTACCTACGCGCGCGGACTGGTGTTCGTCCCGTCCACGGTCGGCTTCGGCGTGTACGTGTTCAGCGCGGACTCGGGGCTGTTGCTCCGGGTACTCCCGCTCAACGGGGCGCCGGCGTCCGCCCCCGCGATCCTCGGCGACTCGATCTACGTCGGCACCGGGACGACGCAAGAAGGCATCCCGATCCAGTCGCTGAGCGGGATCTGGGCCTTCCACACCTTGCTCTAGGCGCAGCACTCGCTCCTCGATGAACGTCGCCGTCGTCACGAACGAATGCCAGCGCGGGGCGATCGGCGACCACGCGCTATGGCCGGCCCTCGTTCATTCGGCGAAACCGATGGTGGTGGCGCTGGCCCGCCTGCTCGGTGTCGCACGTGAACGAGGCGTCCCCGTCATCCACTGTGTGGCGGTGCGTCGCGCCGACCTCCGCGGTGCCAACACCAACGCACCCCTCTTCGAGGTGGCCAACCGCTCCGGCGGGCTACGCGCCGGTACGCCAGCCGTCGAACTTATGCCCGAGCTAGGCCCCGCCGCGACCGACCTCGTCCTTCCGAAGACGCACGGCGTGGCGTCGCTCGGATCGACCGGAGCCGACGCGGTCCTGCGAAACCTCGGCGTCGACGAAATCGTCCTCGCCGGTGTCTCGGTCAACGTCGCGATCCAGGCGCTCGCGTTCGAGGCAGTCAACCGCGGCTACCGGGTGACGATCCCGCGCGATGCCGTCGCCGGCGTGCCTCCTTCATACGCCGAGGAGGTGATGGAAAGATCGTTATCCCTCGTCGCCACGCTCACGACCGTCGACGAGCTGGCCTATCGATGGGCGGCGCGATGATCGGAGAGTCCTGACGAATCGGCCCTGCCGAGGGGTCACATCTTTCGCCGTCCGGCCGGCAGCTCGCCTACGAGGAATGACGCCGCGAAGCACGCGAGGCCGACGTAGAGCAGATTCACGTCGCCCAGGTCCGCGCCGAAGGCGCCGATGACGAACAAGATCACGGCCGCGATGAGCAGGATCGCTCGGATGCCCATGTGTCCCTCCCTCGGAAGTGTGCGTCCTTCTTCCCCATCCATGGCGCCGGCCATGCCGGATTGCGCGGTCCCATCTTGCTGAGCTAGTGTCTGGACACATGTCCAGCCAGCCAGCCGAAGCGATCGAGGCTCCCCGACGGCTCCTCACCGAGCGGCAAGCCGTGGCCGTCCGGGCGTTGACCGAGGCCGCCATCGGCGAGATCCGGGCTCGCGGCTACGACGGGCTCACCGTCCGCAACGTCGCCGCGCGAGCCGGGGTTGCCCCCGCCACCGCGTACACCTACTTCGCTTCCAAGGACCACCTGATCGCGGAGGTCTTCTGGCGGCGGATCCGCGCGCTGCCGGATCCGCGCATCGACAGGCGCCGCGCGGCCTCGATCCGCGTGAAAGCCGCGCTCAAAGACCTCACCGCCCTCCTCGCGAGCGAGCCGGAGCTCGCCGCGGCAAGCACCACGGCGATGCTCGCGCCCGACCCCGACGTGAAGCACATCCGCGACCGGGTGGGTGCCGCGATCCGCCGGCGGCTCGAGACGGCACTCGGCGACGACGACGGCGAGCCCATCCTCATGGCGCTCGAGCTCGCCGTCGCCGGGGCGATGATCCGCGCCGGGATGGGACACCTCGCGTACGCGGAGCTTCCCGAGCGCATCGCGGACGTCACCGGCCTGCTCCTGAAGGGACGCTGATGCAGACGACCGAGCAGGTCCGCTACAGCCCCTACGACTACGAGATCCACGAGGACCCCTACCCCACCTACGCCCGGCTCCGCGGGGAGGCCCCCGTTTACCGGAACGACGAGATCGACTTCTGGGCGCTCTCGCGCCACGCAGACGTGACCGATGCGTTCCGCGACTCCACGCTCTTCTCGAGCGCGAACGGCGTGTCGCTCGAGCCGATGGCGACCGGGCCGAACGCCTGGCGCTCGATGTCGTTCCTCGCGATGGATCCCCCGCGTCACGGCCTCATCCGCAGCATCGTGTCGCGCGGGTTCACCGTCCGGCGGATCACCGACATGGAACCGCACATCCTCGAGCTCACGCGTCAACACCTCGAACCCGCGCTCGAGCGTGGAAGCTTCGACTTCGTCACCGACTTCGCCGGCAAGCTGCCGATGGACGTGCTGTCGGAGATGATCGGGTTCCCGCCGGCCGACCGCGAAGAGGTCCGGCGCCTGGCCGATCTGCTCGTCCACCGCGAGGAAGGCGTGTTCGACGTCCCGCAAGCGGGAGTCGAGGCGGCGCTGGCGCTCGCGAAGTACTTCGCCGAGATGATCGCAGAGCGGCGGAAGCGTCGTTCCGACGACTTGACCTCGGCGCTGCTCGACGCCGAACTAGAGGGCGAGAAGCTCAACGACGCGGACATCATCAGCTTCCTTTTCCTGATCGTTGTCGCCGGCAACGAGACGACCGCGAAGCTGCTCGCCAACGCGTGGTACTGGGCATGGCGCAACCCCGGCGAGCGTGCGAAGCCCTTCGCGGATCCCGGCCGCATCGAAAGCTGGATCGACGAGACCCTGCGCTTCGACGGCTCGTCGCAGATGCTCGCACGCACGGTGACCCGCGACATCGAGCTGCACGGCGTTCGCATCCCGGCGGGAGGTCGCGCGTTGCTGCTGATCGGCGCCGCCAACCGCGATCCGCGCGTGTTCCCCGAGCCCGATCGCTACGACCTCGACCGCGACACGAGCGAGATGGTGAGCTTCGGCGTCGCTCGCCACTTCTGCCTCGGCGCGCCCCTCGCGCGGCTCGAGGCACGCATCGCGCTGGGCGAGCTCGTCCGCCGCGTCCGCGACTACGACATCGACGACACGAACGTCCGCCGCGTACATTCCGTCAACGTTCGCGGATTCGAATCCCTTCCGACGACCGTGGAGACCAGATGAAGGCCCCACCACGAGTTTCCGGCGCCGACCCGGAGAACGGGCACCTCGAGGAGTTGCGCAGCGATCCGATCGGCCTCATGCGCCGCGTTCGGGAGGAGTGCGGCGAGGTCGGCGAATTCCTGCTCGCCGACCGGCGCGTCGTGCTTCTTTCGGGCGCCGAGCCGAACGAGGCGTTCTTCCGCGCGCCCGAGGAGGAACTCAACCAGGCCGAGGCCTACCCGTTCATGACACCAATCTTCGGCAAAGGAGTGGTGTTCGACGCGCCGCCGGAACGGCGCGCGGAGATGCTTCACAACCAGTCGCTCAAGGACCGCTACATGCGCGGGCACGCACAGAAGATCGCGACCGAGGTCGAGGCCATGGTCGGCGCCTGGCAGACGAGCGGCGACATCGACCTGCTCGACTTCTTCGCCGAGCTGACGATCTACACGTCGTCGTCGTGCCTGATCGGCAAGAAGTTCCGCGACCAGCTCGACCGTCGTTTCGCCGACCTCTATCACGACCT
>JBKKCR010000264.1:0-4481 GCA_046712825.1 Actinomycetota bacterium
GGCCACATCCCGAACAGCGTTCCGCCGTGACGCGTCCTCCACACGCGCGCCTGCTCGATCACATCCTCCTCACCGGCGAGACAGCAGCCGCTCAGCGCGCCAAGGCCCTTGTAGAAGGAGACGTAGACCGTGTCGAAAAGGCCGGCGATCTCGGCCGGCGATTTCTGGTAGTAGGGCGTGGATTCCCACAGTCGCGCTCCGTCGAGGTGAACGGCGACGCCGCGCTCGCGCAGATGCGCCACCTGCTCTTGCAGATCTCCCCACTCGGGGAGCCGGCCGCCGATCTCACGCTGGGGAAGCTCGAAGAGGAACGCGGCGAGCGGCTCCGTGATCGAGCTCAGGTCGTCGAGCGTCAACAGGTTCTTCGCGTCGCCGACCGGAACGCCCACGAGCGAGTGCACCCGCTGATAAGCCTTGTCCTCGTGCAGCTCCAGGTGTGACATCGGATGGAAGCCGAACGAACGGAGGCCGGACCGATCCGCGTGGATACGGATTGCGATCTGTTGCGCCATGGTTCCGCTGGGCATGAACACGGCCGCCGGCTTGCCGAGGAGCTCGCAGATCCGTTCTTCGAGTGCCGACACGGCCCCGCCTTTGCCGTACCGGTCGAGTCCGAGATCCGTCGGGATGCGCGCGAGCAGCTCCGCGGGGGTTTGGTTGCCGTGCCAGTTCAGCGCACGCTCGCAGCGGCCTCGCAGATCCTCGAGATCCTCCACGAATGCATTGTCTCACACGGCCGAGATACGATTCTCTCGGGCAAATGACAGCCGGAGGTTGAGGGTCATGGCGGACCAGTCCAGGCACGCTCGAGAGACGACGTCTCGTGAACAGGTCTTCCTGAGGAACGCAGCGATCCTTTACGGAGTCGGGCTCGTGCTTCACATCGCCGATCACGTGCGTCGCGGTACCAGCGTCCTAACCGGCGAAGTGAACCTGCTCGGAACGATATCGACGGTCGCCGGCGTCGCGACGATCGGGCTCATCATGATGCGCCACCGGCTCGCGCCCATCGCTGCGGTCGCGCTGGGATTCCCAGTGGCGGTCGGGGTCGCGGCGGTTCACCTTCTCCCCCGCTGGAGTGACTTCAGCGACGCGTTCCCAGGCTCGACGACGGGAGTGAACGGACTGTCGTGGACCGTCGTGCTCATCGAGATCGCGGGGGGGTTCGCCCTCGGGCTCGCGGGACTCGCGATGCTGCGCCGCTCCGACGAGCCGGCCCGAGCCGCTTAGCCGGGTCGCTCGAGGTCGAAGACGTACTCAAGGCCGTCGACCTCGTCCATCTGCTCCCCCACCCGGACGAAACCGAGCTTGGCGGTGAGCGACAGCGACGGCTCGTTGTCGGGCCTGATGCTCGCCCGGACGCGCGTGACCTCCGGGTGCGCGAAGGCGTTGGCTATCAAGCCGCGGACGGCCTCGATCGCGTAGCCGCGGCGCTGGAACGGTGGCGCAACCCGGTAGCCGATCTCGACCATGCCGGACTCATCGGGTGCGCCGTGGTAGCCGCAGTGCCCCACCATCGTCCGCGGCAGCTCTCCGCCATCCGCTTTCGCCAGCACCATCGCGTGTAGGAGCCATCGATCCAGCGCGGGGGCTTCCTTCAGCTGACGGATGCGGAGCGCCATCCAGCCTTGCCGTCCCTCGAACCAATCGCCGGTGATGATGAGGTTCATCAGCTTCTGCGCTTCGTCACGGTCGGCGCACTCGAGTGCTTCGATGAATCCGACGGGCGCGGGCTCTAGGGACAGGCGTTCTGTTGGGATCATGAGCCGGCAAGGCTAATCGGTCAGCCCGCCCAGCCGCTCCCCGTCGCCGAATACGCGAGCCACACGTCGGAGATTCCGGCTGCGGCAGCTGCGCCCGGGACCTTGTCACCGGCGGCTATTAGGCTGCTCCGCAGATGAAGACACGCCACATCCCCGTCGCTGCGCCGATCCATCTCGGCCTGACCCTCGGGCCCTGCCGGCGCGGCCGGCGCGATCCCGCGACCCGTTTCGACGACGGCGGCTTCTGGCGCGCCACACGGACGCCGGTCGGCCCCGCCACAGAGCGGGTGTCGCTCCGGGACGGTGGGGTTCTGGTCGAAGCCTGGGGGTCGGGCGCGGACTGGCTCCTCGAGGCCGCCCCCGCGCTCCTCGGGCTGGACGACGATCCGGAGGCCTTCCACGCGGCCCATCCGGTTATCCGTGACCTCCACCGCCGGATGCCGGGCCTTCGTCTCGGGCGGACGGGCGCGGTCGTGGAGGCCCTGTTCCCGAGCATCCTCGAGCAGAAGGTGTCCGGGAAGGAGGCCTGGCTCGCGTACGCCGCGATCGTGCGCCGATACGGCGAGCCGGCTCCCGGTCCCGCCCGATTAACGCTCCCGCCGTCGCCGGAACGCCTGGCGGGGATCCCTTCGTACGATCTCCACCCACTCGGCGTGGAGCGCCGACGCGCCGAGACGCTCCGGCGCGCGTGCCGCGCCGGCCAACGGATGGAAGAGATCACGTCGATGTCGTTCGAGGACGCGCACCGGCGGTTGCGAGCGATCCCCGGTGTTGGGGTGTGGACGGCCGCCGAGGTGGCTCGTGTGGCGCTCGGCGATCCCGACGCGGTCAGCGTCGGCGACTATCACCTCAAGAATCAGGTTGCGTGGATCCTCGCCGGGGAGCCGCGCGCGACCGACGAGCGGATGCTCGAGCTCCTCGAGCCGTATCGGGGGCAGCGCGCCCGTGCGATCCGCCTGATCGAGGCTTCGGGCATCACCGCGCCGCGCTACGGCCCGCGGAAGCCGATCCGGCGGCTACGCGAGATCTAGGCGCTACTCGCCTTTCGGCATGAACCGCGCCAGCTCACGCCGGGCGATGACCATCTTGTGGACCTCGTCGGGACCGTCGGCGATGCGCAAGGTTCGTGCGCCGGCGTACATCTCGGCCAGGCCGAAGTCCTCGGTGACCCCGGCCGCACCGAACGCCTGGATCGCGTGGTCGATCACCCAAAGCGCCACGTTGGGCGCGGCGACCTTGATCGCGGCGATCTCGACGCGTGCCTTTTCCTTGCCGACGGTGTCCATCAGCCAGGCGGCCTTGAACGTCAACAGCCGCGCCTGCTCGATGCGGATGCGTGACTCTGCGATCCAGTCCTGGATCACGCCCTGCCGCGCCAGCTCTTTGCCGAACGCCTTCCGCGTGAGCACGCGCTTGCACATCATCTCGTAGGCGCGCTCCGCCAGACCGATCGCGCGCATGCAGTGGTGGATGCGGCCCGGGCCGAGCCGTGCCTGCGCGATCGCGAAACCGCTTCCCTCCTCGCCGAGGAGGTTCTCGACAGGGACGCGCACGTCCTCGTATGAGATCTCGCAGTGGCCGCCCTCGTGCAGGAAGCCGAACACGGGTAGCTCGCGCACGACGGTGACGCCCGGTGTGACCATCGGGATCAGGATCATGCTCTGGCGGCGATAGGGGTCGGCGTCCGGGTTCGACACGCCCATGAAGATCTGGATCTTGCAGCGAGGGCTGGCGGCGCCGGACGTGAACCACTTGCGTCCGTTGATCACGTACTCGTCGCCCTCGCGCACGATCCGCGAGTGGATGTTCGTCGCGTCGGACGACGCGACGTCCGGCTCGGTCATCGCGAAACACGAGCGGATCTCGCCGTCGAGCAGCGGCTGGAGCCATTCTTTCTGCTGTGCCGGCGTACCGAACTCGGCGAGGATCTCCATGTTGCCGGTGTCGGGCGCGGCGCAGTTCAGCGCTTCGGGCGCGAGGAACGACCGGCCGGTGATCTCTGCGAGCGGCGCGTATTCGAGGTTCGTCAGTCCCGCGCCGAACCGATCTTCCGGCATGAAGAGATTCCACAATCCGCGCTTGCGCGCCTCGTCTTTGAGGTCTTCGACGACGGGGGGATGGAACTGCACATCGCCCGACGCGCGCGACTGCTCACGATAGGTCTTCTCCGCCGGATAAACGTGCGAATCCATGAAGTCGAGGATCTGCGCGCGCAACTCTTCCACTCGCGGGCTGAACGAGAAGTCCATCGGACCCTCCGGCTCGTTAGGGAGGAGCAGTTTCGCATGGACCCACCGCTCACGTCAGACCGGGAGCGCGTCTCTCCCCAGGTTTCGCTCGCGCTTCGGACGGGGAAAAACGAGCAACCCAACCGAGGGGTGGAGAACATGGGAACGGGAGAGCCTGGAGCGCGAACCGTCGCGCCGACGACGAACAACGCTTCGATCCTCGGATCGAGAGCGCGTTGGGGACGCGTCGGCTACAACGGCTCGGCGTTCGCACCGGCACCCGGCACGTACGCAGGAGTCGCCGGCGAACGCGCTCAGCTGACCACCGTTCACGACTCCGGTCGGGCCCGATCGGTCAAGGCTCCGATCGCGAACCTCTACCCGTTGATCGCGGCGGTCCTCTACGAGGTGGCGTTCGCGAACGAGGCGGGCCCGCTCGACACCTGGCGCAACTAGTTGACGTTGACGCCGATGAGGCGTCCGACTCCGT
>JBKKCR010000265.1:0-25990 GCA_046712825.1 Actinomycetota bacterium
CCACGATAAGACCAAGGAGTTCGGTGCCCTCGCCCAACCCAACGGCAAGCCCAGGAGGAGCTCAAGTGTGGCATAGCTACCGGAGCCACTACGAGACACGGGTGCCGAACCTTGACACTAGACGGCGTGACGCCGGGTCGTTCGGCGTAGGGCGAGGGCGAGGGCCAGCGCTATGAGCGCGATCCCCGGCCACGACTCGGTGCCGGTCGCAGGCAACGTGCCTGGGCCGCTGCCGGACGGCGGCGGGCTTCCATCCGGCGGCTTGCTTCCATCCGGCGCTTTGCCCACCGCCGGCAGGAAGTGAACCGGAGCGCAGAGCGCGGTCCCGGCCGCGATCGACGCAGCCGACGGCGCCGTGTTCGCATCCGGGAACTTGCCTGCCGCGCTGAAGCCGGCGACCGGCTGCACGGCGCCCACGATGCCCTCCGAGGTAGCCGGGGCCACGCCTGCAGGAGGCTTCGCGGGTGCCATCTCCACCGACGCCGCGCCGGGCGAATCGCTTCCAAGCACCTGGTCGCAGACACCCTTGAGCACCTGAACGTCGTCGACCGCCCAGCCGCCGCCGGCGGGCACCTCGAGGCCGGGATCGGTCCGCAGCCGGAAACCGATACGGATGGTCTCCCCGGCGGTGTCGGCCGGCAGCGGCAGCGTGGTCAGCGTCGGCGCCGGCGCGTCGGGGTTCTCGCCGACGATCTCCGAGCGGACGGTCACCCAACTGCCGCCGTCGTCGTAGGAGATCTCGACCTCGGGCTTCTCGTAGAAGTCCGTGGTCCCGAAGGCGCCTTCGAACAGGTACCACTCGGTGAACCGCACGTACGGCGATCCCACCGCCGGGATCGCGACCGGCGGCGACACCAGGCGGATGTCGACGTTGGAGGTGTAGCCCGGCTCATCGGAAGGCTCGACGACGGTTCGCCAGGCCCCCGAGCCGTTCACTCGCGGGTCGTTGCCCCGCGCCCACTTCGTCGGAGTTCCGTTCTCGACCCCGAGTCCGATCGGGTCGATGTAGCCGTTGGGGTCGGTCGCGACGAACCCGTCGTCGGAGGCGTCGAAGGACCAGCTGTGAACGACGTCGAGCTCGGCCGGAGGCCGATCGAACGCATACACCGTGGATCGGCCCGCCTTGCTCGCCCCGTTGACGGTCACCACCCTGAAGAAGTACCGGCGGCACGGCTCCAACCCTGTGATCGTCACCTCATGGGCAGCCGTGCCCTCCTCGGCGTCGCTCCCTTCGGGTGGCGCACCGGCGATCTGCTTGTCGAGGTTCGAAGGCGACGTGCCGTACTGCACGACCGACGTGCCCTTCTGGTCGGTCGACCACTTGAAGACCTGCGCGGTGGGATCGTCGGCGTCGGAGAAGGTGTGCACCCCGAACACGGACGGCGCGACGAACGCCTCGTTCCACAATGCGTACGCCTTGCCCTTATTGGTGTCCACGCTGGCTAATCCTTTGCACGTGGCGGAGCGGACCGTGAACTCGTAGGCCCCTTGGGGCTCCAGACCCGCGATACGGACGAAGTGCTGAGTGACTCGCACCGGGGCCGACACCGGCGTCCACGCCGAGGTGCCCGCCTTGCGGAAGTACACGGTAGAAGTGCTCGGCACGTCGGTCTGCCACGAGACCACGGCGGAGTCGTCCGACGTGTGATCGACGAGCACGTTGCTGATCTTGGGGGCCGCCGTCGCCACGCACGTCTGGGGGTCTCCGCCGTCGAGGTACAGCACCAAACGGGGCCGGAGCTGGGGCCCGCGCGACCGGCGGCCGTACCCGGTCTCGAAGGAGAACGCGGACTCCAGCGCCTCCGACAGGCCGCGCAGGCGGAATGCGGCACGGCGTTCTCCTCCCCCGTCCTCCGCCAGGTTCGCCCGGAAGGCCTCGATGTTGTTGCACGGGACGTGGAATGCATAGGCGGTGCCCGCGCCGCGACGCTCGGTCGGGTCGGGGGCCAGGTGGGCATCCGCTTCGGCCTGGTCGACCTCGTCGTAGGTCGTGCCGGGGCCCCAGTCGTCCTCGACGCCCGACTCGAGGAGATCCATCGAGTACACGGTCGTGTGGTCGTAGACGTTGACGATGTCGTGCGCGGACATCAGCTCCACGGCGGCGCCGGTGATGCGCGACGGATCGACCGACGACGGAAGGCGGAACATGAATGCCGGCATGATCGGCACCTTCTGGAGGTTGTCGGGGACCTCGCCGGAGATCCCCCCGATCCCGAAGATCAGGCTGGGAGCCAGCGCCGTCAGCGAGCCCGCGTACATCTGGGTGCTCGTGCCCCATCGCTGGGCATCGGTCTCGGGCAGTCCGGTGGTGGTGTCGTCCGCCAACAGCTGGCCGATGTCCGGAGCGTGCGGCGAGAACACGGCCGCCGTCGATAGGAACGTCCCGCTGCGCGCCACATGGGTGTTGCCGGCCCGGTCGGTGGCGTGGATCGCGTACCGATAGGAGACTCCGGGCTTCAACCCGGTGAGGTTCACGAAGTGCTTCGTGGACAGGACGGGCCGGTCGAGGTAGACGCCCTTGGTTTCGTTCTGCGGCGTCTCCAGCCCTGGGAGACCGTCGGTTACGTGCACATCCGGGTACTCGATCGTGTCGCCTTGCGGATCCGTGACGACCACTTTCCCGGTCGAGGGTTCATCGGTCGTCCACTCGATCCTCGTGAGGTCGGCGGCGATGCTGTCGGCGACGGCGAAGGTGGCGACGGGCGGCTTCGCGTTGACCGGGACGCGGGTCTGCGCGCTTGCTGCAGCGAGCACCAGCTCGGGGGCGACGCCGGTGACCGTCCGCTTGTAGACGGAGGGAGCGACGCGAGTGAAGCCGGCGATCGCTTCGCCGGTGAGACCCGTGCCGAGGAGGTAAGCGTCCACGTGGCTGCCGGGCTTGGACTCTTTCTGCTCCGTGACGATCCTCGGGGTGTCGCCGGCGATGCGGCCGCTGGCCACCAGGGCGTAGCCCGACGGCCCCATCGGCACGTTGGCTCCGCGAACCGTGACCTTGTACCGACCCGTCGCTGCGTTCGGGAGGCGCACCCGCTCGACGGTGTTCGCGCTGTCGGCGACACCACCCGAGACCGAGGACTCCTCGCCGGTGCCGATGCTTGGATCTCCGCCCGGTCCCAGCAAGGGACTCTGCGTGTTGAACTCGTTGCCCAGATACACGGTCCCGTCGGGGGCGACGACCTCGAGGTCGAGGTCGTTGACGATCACCGGGGAACCGGCGATGAGTGCGCTCGATGGGTCGGTCCACGTCAGCGTTACGTCGAAAGGCTTGCCCTCGGCCACGTCGACGAACTCGCTGATCTCGATGCCCGTCTCGACCCCTTGTCCCGCGACCCCATTGGGAGCGTCGACGGTGAACAGCGCCTCGTCGTCGCCGAGGAAGTACAGGGCCCGATCGAGCTCCACCTTCCCGAAGCCTTGGCCGTTCGATGGCCACTGACCGTCCTGGCTGCGCTCGCCCCCCGCGTCACCGGTGTACCAGCCCCGCATCCGTTGGGCCGACCCGATGACCGTTGCCTTCACCAGCGCGGCGGAGGGGTTGAAGCCGTCCCCGAGGTGGCGCGCGCCGCGCGCGAAGCCGCGGGCGCTCTCCGCCGGGCCGAAGCCGTCGGCGTAGTACTGACGGACCAACGTCGTGAGACCGACGAGGATGGGGCCGGACATCGACGTCCCCTGGAGGTACTGGTCGGCGTCGGTCGTGCCGCCCTTCGGCGACACGATGATCTGGCCCGGGGTGCACACGTCGGGCTTGATCCGGCCGTCGAGCGTCGGACCATGGCTGGAGAAGATGGCCGCCGCGTCGGGAGCCACCAAGGGCTGGCTGCCGTTGGCCGACGCGCACGAGGTGAGGACGTTCTTCGACTCCTGTGGCCCGCCCGCCAGCGTTGCCGGATCGGGGCCGTCGTTGCTGGCAGAGAAGACCACAACCATGTCGGGGTGGTCGTAGATGAAATCGTCGGTACGAGCGCCGCCGCCGTCGTCGAGCTCCGGGTAGATGGCGCCGTAGGAGTTGTTGTGCGTGCGGGCGTCGGAGAGCGGGTCGTACTTGTCGTTCCCGTTGAGGTCGTAGACCTGGTCGAAGAGGTCGTAGGGGTCGGCCGGCAGTCCGCCCAACCCGCCGTCGGCCTCGATGTCCTGGAAGATGAGCCGGGCCGCGGGGGCGATGCCGTCGGCCTCCCGGCTGTGCGTCCCGTACTCGCCATCCGCACCGGGATAATCGGCCGCGACGGAGCCGGCGGTATGCGTGCCGTGCCAGCTGCCCTCCATCGCGCGGGGCAGCGGATCGTCCTCATCGAGGTTGAAGTAGCCCGCCATCTTGCGATGCTGGGCGCCGGACGGCACCACGCTCACGATCGCTTCGGCGCTGTTGCCCGCGAAGCGCTGGATGTAGTCGGCCAGCTTGCAAGCGCCTGCGGCGTTGCAGTCGCTGAAGGCGGCCTGAGCCCGGCCGTTCGCGTCCTTGATGTAGTTGATGCCGGTATCGGCGACGGCCGACGTCTGGCCCTTGCCGTCGAGACGGCCGGGGGCGGTCGCGGCGTACTCGCCTCGCATCCCCGTGTCGTTCACCCAACGGGCGTTTCCGTTGTGGAGCTCGTATCCGGGGACCTGCTCCACCCACGCCACACCCTCGATGCGGGCGATCGCGGCCAGCGCTGCACGGGTCCCGTCGACGGTGACGATGCGCTTGCCGACCTCACCGACCGCGATCCCATCGAGGCGGCGGAGGGCGGCCCCGACGCTTTCCGGCTCGGCGTCTCGGTGGACGAAGACCCTCAGCCGGCCGGACGTGAACCGGAGCTGGTCGAGGGCGGGCGAGAGCTTGTACGCCGGGTGGTAGGCGCCCACCCAGCGGACGGCCTTCTGGGTCTTGACCGCGTCCGCCACGGCCCGAGCGGCGGCGACCACGTAGGTCAGGTCCGGCAGATACCCGATGATGTCCGCGCCCGCGGCTTCCAGCGCGGCTCGCGCCGGGCGCGTCACCGGCCCGCGCATCTGGACCAGCCAATGACGGTTGGAGGCGGGATCGGCCGTCAGCCCGGCGGGTGGGCGGGGGACCTTCTGCCCGGGATCAAAGGCCACCGTGGCCAGGCGGACCGTTTTGCCGGCGGGCGTCGCCTTGGTGACGCGATGCTGCGCCGCTATCTCGCTGAGGGCATCGCGTTTACCGTTGAGCCCCTGAACCGCACTGATCACCGGGGTTACGGACAAAGCGATAACGGCCACGGCCGCTACCGCACGGACCCGGCTCCGTCGCATCTGCTGGGGATTCGGCGGGAAACGTGGCCGCACCTTCCCCGGGGAGGTACGCGAGGCGGCGAGGGCGAACAACTCGGACGGCCCGGCGCTACCTTCGAAGAGAGGAACCGGTTGCGAACGCGCGTTCTCGCTGCCCTGATGGTGGTGGGTGTCCTGAGCGGGATCGCCGCACCCGCGGCCGCCCAAGGGTTCTCCCGGGTGCCCGATGGCTTCGAGGCCTCCCTCGTCGACGCCCTCGAGTCCTCCTGCGGCGGAACCGGCGCCTCCGCCGTCGCGACCGACGGCAGCACCCACTACTTCGCGATCGACGGCTCGCTCTATTCCAAGCGCCCCCAATCCGCCTTGCGGAGCTACTCGGGGCGTGTCGAGCCCTGGGGCCTTGCCCTCGCCGGTGGGTCGCTCTTCGCGACCCAGCCCGGGTGCGACACCTCACAGGCCAACCAGGCGCCGGGAGCGTTGACCGAGTGCAACGTGGTGCGCGTGTCGGTCGACAACGGTGAAAGCCTCGGAACCATCGCCGATGTCTGCGGCACCGGCGTCGCCGCGCTCGGGAGCCGCTTGGCCGTCGCCACCCGAGACGGACGCATCGTGACCGTCGGCGCTTCCGGAGGCGCGGTACGCGATGTTGCCGGGAACCTGAGCCCGGTCGCCGTCCATCTGGCATGGGCTCCGGATGGGGGCACGATTTTCTTCACGAGACTCGGCGGCAACGGGCTCTGGTCGGTACCGGCGGGAGGCGGTGCGGTGAAGCGGGTCGCAGCGTCCGGCGGGGTCCGCGGGCTTATCGCCGGCACCCAGGCCCTCGGAGCCGCCGGCAAGGTCCTCGTGGCCGGCGACGGCCGGCTGCAGCTGGTGCGGATCGACGACGGTACGCGAGCCGACGTCGGCGAGGCTCCTTCCCTCGCCGGCCCGATCGCTTCCGCCGGCAAAACGATCCTCGTCGCGATGACCCGAGAGGCCTGGGTGCTGAACGGCGCCTTCCCAGGTCCGCCGCCGCGACGAGCGCCTCCTTCAAAACCTTCCGCCGTTCCGCCGCCTCCTCCCCGTCCGGCGGTGCCCGGCGCAGCTCCGAACCCGCCACCCCCACCCCCGATCTCGCCGGCTCCCCCGCCTCCGCCCGTGCCGCCCGCTCCTCCCGCGCCCGTGCAGGCATTCATCGTCCAGCCCTCCTCGGTGACCAACCCGGCTCTCATCCCCGGCCAGGAGGATCCGGAGGTGGCGTTGCGCCACGCCGCCACCCGCCGGCAGCCGGTCGCCTCGACCGTCGAAGTCTGGTTGGTCTTCGTCGTCGCGGCCGCGGCGATCGGCGGCGCCGGCTTCCTGATGGGCCGCGACTCACGGCTGCGATCGCCGGCGTGGGCTGTGGCCGGCGAATACAGGACCACCCGCCCCCGCAACCCCGTCCTCCCCTGACAACGAGATCCGGAGAGCCGATGCCAACCGACCCAGGCAGCTCGATCACCCGCCGCCGTCGAATCCGCTTCCCGTTCGCGCGGGCCGGACTTCGTCGCCTCGGCGCCGGCACGCTCGTGCTGTTCGCCACCCTGCTTCTTCTCGTCGCCGTGTTCGTCGTCATCGTGGGCCGAGCCAAGCCGTCCGCACCCGGGCGCGAGCTGCCGCTCAACGTCGTGATCGCCGAGGCGGAGGCTGGGCAGCTCGAACGCGCGACCCTGCTCGACCAGGACGGGAGGGTCGCGGCCGTCCGCAAGGCGGACGGCGAGCGGGTGTGGGCAGCGTACCCCACCTCCGACGCCGCCACCCAGAACCTCATCGACGTCTTGCGTAGGGGCGGCGCCGAGATCACGGTCGACCAGCAGCCGGGCAAGCGCCAAGCCGCGTTCCTCGCCCAGTTCGTGTTGCCGCTTCTCCTGCTCGCGAACCTGTTCGGACTCCTGTTCACGATCGGCCGCTCGGGCGGGGCTCGCGACTTGCTGCTCTTCTCCAAGCTGCGGAAGGGTGGCAGATCAACCGGCGACGCCGACCGGCCCACGACGTTCCGGGACGTGGCAGGCGCCAGACATGCCGTGATCGAGCTCCAAGAGATCGTTCAGTTCCTCGGCGCGCCCGAGCGCTTCACGGCGATAGGAGCCATCCCACCGAAGGGCGTGCTGCTGGTCGGGCCGCCGGGATGCGGCAAGACCCTGCTGGCCCGAGCGGTCGCGGGCGAGGCAGGAGTTCCCTTCTTCTCCATCTCGGGCTCAGAGTTCGTCGAATCACTGGTCGGGGTGGGCGCGGCGCGCGTGCGCGATCTATTCCGGCAAGCAGCGGTGCAGGCTCCTTCCATCGTTTTCATCGACGAACTCGACGCGGCCGGCCGGCGCAGAGGTGCAGGGGTCGGCGGCGGTCACGACGAGCGAGAACAAACCCTCAACGAGCTCCTCGTGCAGATGGACGGCTTCTCCGGCGTGGAGGGTGTGGTCGTCCTCGGCGCGACGAACCGGCCCGACATCCTCGATCCCGCGCTGCTTCGCCCCGGCCGGTTCGACCGCAAGGTGACCATCGATCTGCCCGACGTGGAAGGCCGCGAAGAGATCCTGGCGCTCCACGCTCGCGGCAAGCGCGTCGGCGACGACGTCGAGCTTGCCGACGTTGCTCGCCGCACCCCCGGCTTCTCCGGGGCGGACCTGGCCAACGTCCTCAACGAGGCCGCGCTCCTCGCGGTGCGCGCGGGCCGGGCGACGATCGCGGCCGAGGACACGACCGAAGCGATCGACCGGGTCCTCGCCGGCCCGCGTCAGCGAACGCATCGCATGACGCCCGGCGAGCTGCGCAGGATCGCGGTGCACGAAGCGGGTCACGCCCTCGTAGCCGCCGCCTGCCGCGGCCCCGACGCGGTACCGAAGGTGACGATCATCTCGCGGGGCCGGCACGTCGGACACTTGGAGGTGCTTCAGCGCGACGATCGCGTCGTGATCGGCCGTGCGGACCTGCTCGAGGAGCTGGAGGTCGCCATGGCCGGAGTCGCCGCCGAGGAGCTGATCTTCGGTGAGCCGTCCACCGCCGGCGAGGGCGACCTCGAGCGCGCCACCGAGCTGGCTCGACGCATCGTGGCCCGTTTCGGGATGACCGAAGCCGTCGGCCGCATCCAGGTTCTCGAACGCGAGGAGGAAGTTTTCCTGGGCCGCGACTACCTGGCCACCAAACGCATCTCGCCGGCCGTCCTCGAGGAGGTGGACGCCGAGGTGCGCCGTCTTCTCGACGAGGCGGAGAACCGAGCCGAAACCCACCTGCGCGCTCGCCCGCGCAGCCTCGAAGCCGTTGCCGCAGCATTGGAGGAACGTGAGGTCCTCGAGGGAGAGGAACTGGCGACACTGCTCGCATCCTCGCTCCCCCCCGGCGCCAAGGGCACCGCACGGGGTGACAGTGCACGAACGCGCCGTCGACGGACGACCTCTACCGGTTAGCGCACTCGAGATTTCCTTGCCGCGGCGCGAAAGTATCCTGTGCGCGTGACATCCGACCGTCAGCCGTTCACCGATGAGGAACTCCGTTCCGTGACGGTCGGCGCGCTCGAGCCGCTCGCGGATCGGATCCTGCTCGTCGAGTACGACCCTCGGTGGCCGGTGTTGTATGAGCGTGAAGCCGAACGCGTGCGCGAGGCGCTCGGTGAGCGCGCGCTGCGGATCGAGCACACGGGATCGACTTCGGTGCCGGAACTCGCCGCGAAGCCTGTCATCGACATGCTGCTCGTCGTCGCCGACTCCGCCGACGAAGACTCATACCTGCCACACCTAGAGCGTGCCGGCTACACACTTCGCGTGCGCGAGCCTCGATGGCACGAACACCGCATGTTGAGAGGCTCCGACCCGGCGGTGAACCTTCATGTGCATACGCTCGGCCGCCCTGAGATCGATCGCATGTTGATGTTCCGCGATCGCCTTCGCACCGATGCCGGCGAACGACTCCTTTATGAACGCGCGAAGCGCGAGCTCGCTCAGAAGGACTGGAAATACGTTCAGAACTATGCGGACGCGAAGTCGTACGTGATCGAGGAGATCATCGCGCGAACGCGCTGAAACGGGCAGGAGCAGCAGGGCGAGCGAGACGTTTCGCGGCCGAGACGGTCGGGTATCAATCCAACGCACGGGCGGTTGATCCGCCGGTTACCTCAGTGGAGGGATGACTATGAACACCGACCTCAAGGCTGAAGGCAAGTGGGATCAGATGAAGGGCCGCGTCAAGGAAGCTTGGGGCGACCTGACCGATGACGACCTCGACAAGTCGGAAGGCAAGATGGACCGCCTGGTCGGCACCATCAAAGAGAAGACCGGCGAGACCGTCGACGTGATCGAGGACAAGCTCAGCAAGTTGCTCAACGCCATCGGCGACAAGGCGCACAAGAACTAACGAAGCGATTCACTACTGGAGCCCGCGGCGACGCCGCGGGCTCCGTCAGTTTTCGATGAAGCCGTAAGCGCAATATCCTGACAAGCGCTGGGTGCATGCCACGGTCGTCTTAAAGGAGTTCGAATGGGAGAGCGGGTTTACTCCTCGGTCATCGGCGCAGCGCTCGGCATGCTCAAGGGGATGAAGTGGACCGTCACGGTCATCGGCGGGGAGAACATCCCGACCAACGGCCCGGCCGTCCTCGCGTCCAACCACATCGGATACTTGGACTTCGTCTTCTCCGGCTACGCCGCACGAGAGCAAGGTCGCCGCGTGCGCTTCCTCGCGAAGAAGGAGATCTTCGACAAGCGCGGAGTCGGCTGGCTCATGCGGCAGATGGGTCACGTTCCCGTCGATCGTGACGGCGCCGCGAAGGACAGCCTGACCGCCGCGCAGAACGAGGTCACGCGCGGCGAGATCATCGGCATGTTCCCCGAGGCGACGATCAGCCCGTCGTTCGTCCCGCGCCGCGGAAAAACGGGGACCGTCCGCCTCGCGCAGGAGACGGGCGCGCCGCTGATCCCGGTTGCCGTCTGGGGGACGCAGCGCATCCTCACGAAGTGGCGACCGAAGAACTTCAAACGAGGCATCCCCATCGTCGTGAACGTCGGTAAGCCGATGGATGCCCCGCCGGACGAGGACCCACAGGTGATCACCGACCGGCTCATGGAACGGATCACCGAGCTGCTCGGCGAGGCGCAGGCGGCCTATCCCGCCGAACCGAAAACCGACGACGACCGCTGGTGGATGCCGGCGCACCTCGGCGGCACCGCTCCGACGCCCGAGGATGCCGAGCGACGTCTCGAAAAAGATCGCGCCGAGAGAGCGCAACGTCGCGCGAAGGCTGGGAAGAGCTAGCCCGGCGCTAGAATCCCTCGCGGCCCCCATCGTCCAGTGGCCCAGGATGCCGCCCTTTCAAGGCGGAGATCGCGGGTTCGAATCCCGCTGGGGGCACGAACAGCAAGGGCAACATCCTCCCGAAGCGCATCCACCGAATCGGCGCTAATGGCCACCCGACATCGAGCAACGTGGGTGCCGGGGTCGTAGCGGACCTGCAAACGGAAAGCCTCGAAAAGGCGCCTAACGACGGGCTCGGGCAGCGAAGCAAAGTCGGCGTCACCGATCGGCAGAGCGTCGAGGAGGTCGGCCGATCCGGGCTGCTTCTCGCGGCGGTCTCCCTCGAGTTTGCGTAGCTCCTCGACTATCGCGCGCCGCTCCTGGTCGAGCTCCGCAAGGCGGTCCCGGACACCTCGGAATACCAGGCCGTCAGGGTCGTCCTCCCGTTCCAGGCTCTGAATCAAGCGCGCCTGGCGGGCGTCCAGCTTGCCGAGAGCACGGTGGACTGACTCGATCCTACCCTCACGCTTCCGCTCGGGTTCGCCGTCGAGAGTCCTTTGCTCCGCCTCCAACATTGGACGGCGGTTCGCGCCGAAGATCCGTTCCCCGAAGAAACCGAAGATGCCCTCCAAGAGAGCCTTCTCCGACACGTACACCGTCGGAGGATGATCCGGAAAACGGCGTGCCGCCTCCAGTCCCCAGTTCTTCTTCGGCTCGCATACGTAGTAAGCGCTTCCACGCCGAGTGCGCCCGTACATCCTCCGCTCGCACAGCTCGCATACGACGAACGAGCGGAGCGGATAGCTCCTACGGGCGTCAGGGTGTCCCGTGTTCGGCCCCGCAATGTTTCGCGAACCCTTTCGGTGATCAGCGACACCGGCGGCCGCCTCGAACAACTCGCGAGTCACGATCGGCTCGTGCGTCGGGTCGGCGGACCACACCCACGCATCCGGTGGATTGACCTTGCCCCCCTTCTTGGTTGCGCGGCGATTCCAGACCATGAACCCCGTGTACTTGGGGTTGTGAAGCAGGTCGCGCACGGCCGAGCGGCACCAGTAATCGCGACGGCGAGCGGGATCCGGAGACACGGGAGACGGGTACGTCTCAAGATCGGCGTTCAAGCGTTCCGTGATCGCCGCATATCCCAGACGCTCGACTATTCGCCACATGAAGATCTGGTGCACGACCGGCGCGCGCACCGGATCGGGAACGAGACGCGTCTTGGTCCGTCCCTCCGCGCGCCGCGCAGGAACCGGGTGCGGAATCTTCTCGGCGAGATACCCGTACGGCGGCTGCCCGACGTTCCATCCTTGCCGCGTGTGCTCGCACGCCCCGTCCCAGGACTTCTCCAGGAGCTCGAGGACGTACCACTCCGCGACACCTTGCTTGACGCGGCGGGTAAGGATGGTCGTCGCGCGCTTGCCGTTCAGGACGATCGGCTCGTCGGCCGCGAACAGCGCGACTCCCGCGCGTTCTAGGTCGTACTCGATCTTCGTTCCGTAGTAAGTACGCCTAGCGATCCGCTCGATCGATTCGCAGATGACGGCGTCGAATCTGCGATCCGGCCGTTGCGCTTCCGACAGGAGGTCTTGGATCCCGCCATCGCGTGGTATGGGGATGTCGAATCGCTCATGTGCAACTCCGCGGCCCCGCAGCTCGAGGTCCTTCCGGCCGGACTCGACGTCGTAGAAATGGGAGACGATGAACCCGCCTTCCGGGAGCGCTGCACGCGAGTTATGCAGTTGCCGCGGCAGCGACAGCGTTGGGTCCTGCTGATCCTCGGTTGAAACGCGCCCCCACCAAGCGAAGCGGAGGGGCGCGCCGAACGAACCCTTCGCTGCGGACTGCGACCCGCCTATCTCTCGGCCCGCCTGCCGTGCTCTCCCCGACTCCGGCGCCTTTCGCCGAGACATGCAAGCACCTCCCTGATCGCCCTAGCCTGCTCGATCCGAAGCTCCCGGCCCTCCTCGCCCGAAACGACGTCGATCTCGAAGACGCATTCGGGCACCGGCCGGGGCTCGAACCCTTCCGACGAGCGATGATACTTCGAGGACGGGACAGCCACGGGCCTACGATGGCCGCCAGAATCGCAGCTCCGGGGCGCCTTCGAGTCGGGCGAGCCGCTCGCGCATCTCCGATTGACCTTCGGTGAGGCCGTCTATCTTCGCATCGAGACGCTCTACGACACGTGCGAGAGGCATCCCTTCCGGCGCCCCGACGGTGCGACGGAGCGATCGACTGTTCGCGAAGTAGCCGAGCAACGCGGCAAGGGTTGGGGGGCCGGCGGCGATAGACACGATAAGGATCTCAGGACTCACCGGCAACCTCACAAGCGATGTCCTCGAGCGACTTCCTCGAGTCGCTTCCGATGGCGAGCCAGGCTTTGCTCGAGAGCGGATCGTCGGCGACTCGATCAACTGTTGTGGTGAACGTCGATACCCCACATCCGCCGAGGAGGCGTCGGACTTCGGCCTCCCGGCGCGAGGTCAGAACGACGAACAGGAGGACGTCGGCCGTGTTCGAGAGACGCGCTGCTCTCGCGTACTCGGCGCACTTGGTGGCAACGACCTCGAGCTCCTCGCTGCCTCGATCGAACTCCAGGAAGAAGCTCAGACGACGTCGTCCCAGCCTGAGGACGCCGAAGCCATCTGGGCGCACGATTGGGGCCCACGTCGCTGCGCACCGAGCCTCGCCCCACCAGATCTCGACTGCAGCATCCCTTACCTGTCTGCATCGATTCGCAAGCCGGGAGAACACTGAGTTGATTCCGAGGAGATGCTTCAGGCGCGGGCTGTGTTCAAGCCCGAGCAGCCGTGCGGTTCTTACGTCGAGCTCCTTCGGATCAACCCCACGTTCAGCGGCGACGATGGCGGTGCCCTTCGGGCCGAGGACGTAATGCCTGGGATGAGAACCGGTCTTTCGGTGAGGTTGGAACCGGAGGAGCACTTTCTCTTGGGCAAGGATGTGGAGTCGTCTGCGGGCTCGACGTGGTGAGTCGAAATGAAGATCAGAAAGCTGATGAGTTGTTAGCACACGATGTTCGTATACATCCGAGCAGATCCTTCGATCCCGATCCGTGATCTTCAATGGGGGGCCTTCTTGCCCGCCTCAGTCCGCGGGCGTTCCGCCCGCGGACTGAGGCGAGTGCTGGCTGGGAACGGCCCAGGTGCGACCGGGTCTGACGTGCCCGGATGGGGCACTGCCCTGGGGCCACTCATGGGCGGCTCCTCGATCGGCTCAGGGATTGGCCCACGGGTTGGCTGCCCTGCTGGCCCCTGGTTTGCGTGATTGGCAGGAGGTGCTTCTCGGGATACATGTGCCGGTCGACGATCCGTTCTTCGATGGTCGACCGCTCCACTCCGAAGCGCTCGGCGCTGGAGCTTCGGACAGAATCGGCTCTGGCGGTATCACCGGCAGGAAGCGGGTTCGTTCGAAAAGTGAACCCGGCGCTCTGTCCACCGCCGACGCATGGCCTGCACGCGGCCTGATACGCCGCAAGGTGTGAGAGGTCGTGATCGGTCAGCTCAGGAGCGAAGTGTCGCTGCAGCTGATGCGCGTCGTCCGGGGAGCAGGCGAAGACGATCTTGGTTCGAGCGTTGGCCGCAAGCGCCTCCCGCATCTCGCGCGGGAGCTGCCCGAGGTGCTGGTGAGCCAGAACCAACGAGAGCCGGTAACCCCTGGCTTCCGCGAGGAGATCTTCGAAAGACCGAGGAAGCGCGAGATAGTTGTGCATCTCATCGACGTACAGAGTTACGTCGCGACGCTCCTCCTCAGGTCGATCCGCGCGCCGCATACACGCTTGCCAGATGCGCGCGATAGCAAATGCCCCCAGTAGCCGCGAGGTTTCCTCGCCCAGAGTTCCCTTCGGGATCCGAACCAGCAGCAGCCCTCCGGAATCCAGGAGCGCCCCTATGTCGAGACGGGACTCTGCTTGCCCCACGATGGCGCGGACGGGGCCTCGTAGAAGGAAGGCTCGCAGCTTGTTGAGCAGCGGCGCGATGTGGATAGCGCGCTGCTGCTCGGGAAGCCGCTCGTACCAAGTCCAGAAAGCACCGATGCCGACGACGTCCGCAACTCGTTCTCGAAGTTCTCTGCGCCACTGCTGATGGGAGAGGAGGAGCGGGACTTCCGCGAGGGTGGCGCCCGGAACCTGTTTAAGAGTCAGACAAGCTGCCCGCATGATGTCGTCAGTGCGGGGACCCCACCAGGGTTCGTAGATCCGCTTGAAGACCCCAAGAACGTGATCGACAACGAGATCGTCGTCCTCACCGGCGAGTACGTTCAAACCGACTGCTGTTTGCTTGTCATCCGGATCGAGAACGCAGGTTCGCTCCTCGGCTCCAGGCGGGAGTCGCTCGAGAATCGCCTGAACGAGATCGCCTTTGGGGTCAACAACAACGGCAGCGCGGCCGGCCTCGGCATCCTGAAGTACGAGTTGCGCCAGAAGCGTTGACTTCCCGGTGCCTGTCTCTCCGATGACGTGGAAGTGGTGACGCGCATCCTCCACCGAGATCGCCACCGACCGTCTGATCGCCGAATGATCACTGACGCCAAGCACCTTTCCGGTGGCCGGAACCGCTCTTGGTGGCGGGACGGTGCGAGCGCCTGCGCGCTCGAGGCCTGCGACTGCGCCGGCGGGTGCAAGCGTCGCGAGCTGGGCGAGTTCGGGAACGGAGAGCAGGTAGGGCTTGCGAAGAGCCCGGTCTTGCATGAGGTGAATCCCACCGCGGCTACGCCTGCGCCTGAAGCCGTTGCGCCCTTCGAAGACCGCGTACGCACCGGCGAGCGCGTGGATCCGGCCGCGTGCCTTCTCGATATCTGGCGACGATACCGCGAGCCGTACAACGCACTCCCATAGCGGTGATGCTGCCTTGCCCAGGATCGCACGAACGTCCTGCTCGACACTTGGATCGGGAGCGGGTCGGTAGCCTTGCTTGCCTCGTCCCGTTCGCCACGTCGAGACGGTTGGGCGGCCACCGCCGGCGCGGAGTATGTGGGCCGCTCGGCGGAATCGACGCCGAGCGTGTGAGACCGCAGGTCGGGCAAGGACTTGGATCGCCGCAGACTCTCCGTCGTCAAGGCCGGTCAGCGACGCTAGCGCCAGCGCGAGCGGGTCTTCGCTGGGAGGGGCCGCGATAGGGAACCAATCTGCCTCAGCGAGCGCGAGCTCTGTGGACTCAGCGCGCGCGCCCAGATCCTTGAGCGGATCGCTCTCGGCCCGGACGACTTGAGCGCCGGGGAAGGCGACTTCGACTGCTCGCTCGATGAGCCCGGGAGGAACGACCCGGGGAACCCAGAGAGCGACTTCCACCTCCTCGGGGCGCCCCGTGATTTCCCACGACAGGTGCGGCTGACCATCGATGATGCGTCTCCACCAGGGCCTGAGCAGGGCGTGAAGCCCCATCCACAGGACGAGGGCCGACTGTGGATCAACCTGTGGAGGGGGGAAGATGCGGATCCGCCTGGCCCCATCCCGGACGGCTCTATCCCGGCGAGCCCTAAGCAGTCGAACGACCGCGACGACCGTCAGGACCACGAGTGCGATCCCTACGAGCCACGGAAGAGCTTCGACCGCAACGTGCCTGACCACTCGCAGAGCACGTCGGCCGAAGCCGTCCGGGTCCACCAAGAACCGCGACAAGGGGCCACCCGGCAGCGGAGATGAGGTCACGACCGGACGCCCCTTCACGAGTCGTACCCCACGTGGATGTGGTCGAGGTGGTCCTTGGTGAACGAGGTGAGCTCTCCGTTCGAGAGCACCCACGGCCCGCCCAATTCACCCGGCAGCAGAGATTGCGGCAGCGCCAAGACTGCCTCCATGACGTCACGAGCGGCATCGTTCGTCGGCGAAACCGGCGCACCGTCAACCCCGAGGATGTCAACGGCTCGACCGAACACGTGATTGGAAAGGCGGTCCGTTCCTTTCACGAAGTAGGTGTGGCCCGTGATCAGTGGTCCGACGGGCGCGAGCTCATGCGTCTCGGCGAGCGAAAGCAGCACTGCGAGGACTCGGGGATCGACTGTTCCTGCCGCGACATCACCGCGCGCCGCCGGCGTTAGCCCAATCGCCGGATTCGACAGGACCGCCTGACCGAGCTCCGAGAGGTCGGGCAACACTTCGTCGATTGATCTCGACGAGGAAACGCTGCCGAACCCACCGGCGACGGCACCCAGAACGAGCACTGGGATGAGGAGCAGGCTTGCGAGCGCAGTGGCGAGGATCTTGATGGGCGTCAACGGCCGACTCCCATCGCTTCAAGTTCTTCGGGTTTGCTCGTCGCGAGCGCGTGCTCTTGGTGCGAAGCGACGACCCGGAGCGCCGCGCGCTCCGTTCCAACGACGACGATACCTTCGCCCTGTTCGCACGTGAGAAGAAACGACCGTTCGCCCTCGGAGAGCTTGAACGCTTGACCGAGTGATTCGATCGCCTGCGGAGACTGCCCCAGCAGAACTTGGTGCGCGGCGTTGGTCACGACAGAGCGACCGAGTTCCGTACCGATCACATCTTCGACGTCTTGGGTGATCGTCGTGAGCCCGCACCAATACTTACGCGCAGACTTCGCGAGTCGCTGCATGAAGCGACCGGCGTCTTCGCTTCCGGCGCGCAAGAGCAGCCACGCTTCGTCGACGACCACGACGCGCCGACGACGCTCGCCGCGGGCGACACGTCGCCAGATCGCGTCGAGCGCAAGAAGCGTCGCAGGAGTCTTCAGCTCTTCTTGCACGTTCCGCAGCGAATAGACGACGAGATGGCCTTCGGGGCGGACGGTGCTCGGTCCGTCGAAGAGCTGCCGGTAGGAGCCGCGGGCGTACGGCTCGAGCCGAGACGCGAGGCTCGCGCCGGCAGCGTCGTTCCGAAGGCATTCCACCAAGTCGCGTAGCAGCGGCGCCGGGCGCGCGTGCGTGCGCGGATCCGCGCTGATGCCGACACGCTCGTAGGCTTGGAGGATCGCGCGGTCGAGCACGGCACGATCGGGAGGTGATACTGGCTCCAGCATGCTTGCAATCAGCGCATGAACGAACAGAGCCTGTTCGGTTAACGCTTCGGGCTGACCCGCAGCGGCTAGGTCGAGGGGATTCAGCCTCACTCCGGGGGTGCCGAGGCTTACCTCAACGCCACCAACCGCGCGGGCCAGCCGCAAATACTCGTTCTCGGGGTCGACCACGAGCACATCGACACCCGCGTACAGGGCGCGGAGGATCTGCAACTTCGCCAGATAACTCTTTCCGGCGCCTGAACGCGCCAGGATCACCTGATTGTGGTTCTCCAGCGCGAACCGATCGACGAAGAGAAGGCCGCCCGTGGCAGAGTTCCGCCCGTACAAGAGACCCGATGTGGATTCGATCTCTGCGCTTGCGAACGGGAACGCAGCAGCGAGCGCTCGCGTATCGAAGGTGCGGCGCAGCTTGAGCGCGTCGATCCCAAGCGGAAGAGTCGTTAGCCAACCATGCGCAGCGCGGAAGGTCGCCGGACGAGCATCGAGCAGCATCGAGGCGCAGAGTGACCGCACGCGATGCACCTGTTCGATGAGCGAGGCTTCGTTTGGCGCGCGAACGGTGATGTAGAGCCCGACACGGAAGAGGCGCCCTTCGCCGCGGGCCAGGTGCGCCGCCAGGTCTCCGGCATCGACCACGGCAGCCTCGACGGCCGGATCAGCCAGTCGATCTTTCTTGGCGTCGATGCGGCGGGTCGATTCGAGCCGGGCGAGCTGCCGCCGCAGGTGTCGCGCCGCCTCATCGTTAGGCACCGGCTCGACGTGCAGGGCAACGTCTATCGAGCCGGGGAAACCCAGCAGTGGAGAGAGCCAGCCGGGTCCAACCTCCCGAGGGAACCCGGTCACCGCAAGGGTCTCGCTCCACGTCTGGCCTGCTCGGAGCCGGCGCGGGAATACCTCGAAGGCTTCCGGCCCGAGCAGACCCGCCGGCCTTTGAGACGCCGAGCGCCCCTTCCGCGTATATCTCATGAGGAGGCCCTCACAACCTCAGTCGGCAAGGCTGTGCCGCTCAACGGAAGAGGCGCTTCGGGATCGCCGGCTCGAGAAAGGAGTCCCGCCACCTCGTCCGGATCGAGGCGCTCCGATCGGATTCCAAGCCCTCGAAGTACGGCCGCCGCCTCGTCGGCACGACGCTCGAGAGGACCGGTTGCGTCCTCGGCGTGCAAGCTTGCGTCGCGGAAGCACATGAACACGCGGCGCGCTAGTACGTCCCGACTCTCCGAGAGCTCGGCCAGGAACGCAGCGTGCTCCCGCGCAGCTTCCTCGAGGAGCGGGTGGGGAAGGGTTCGCGCATTGCCTTCGATCGCCCGAATCGTCTCGCGCAGGTCCACCCGTTCGGAGCGAACGAGGAACTGGGCCGGGGAATCTAGTGCGTTGAGCAAGCGGCCGAACCCATCGACGAGGGCCTGCCGCTCCTGATCGGCGAGCAGCGCGAAGTTCACGGAGGTGGCTTTCATGACAAGCGCGGAACCCTCTGGACCCAGATCGACCACTCCGGCATCGCGGACCTTCACCGCATCCAGAGGACCTGCGGCTACTCGATGCGTGCGGATGCGCCACCAACGTGGCAGGGCGGGAAGGCCTTCAGGCGCGAAGACTCGTCGCCGCGGCGTTGCGAGATTGCGTATGGCCGCGACCGCGATGCGTTCGGGCGTCGTCCCTTCAGGCTTCGCCAGCGCCCAAACCGATCCGCTTGCCGCAACAGGCACGGCGAGGGCGCCGAAAAGGTAACTGGGCATAGCGTGACCTACCGATAGCCACAAAGCCCAAAGCACGAACACGTGAGCGCCGATGATGAGGAGCTGCCGGGCGGTCAAGCCGGAGACGATGCGGTCCGCCATGTCGATGTCGGCGGGAATCCGAGCCTTCAAGCGCCCGCCGCCTTTGTCGCGGCCGCCGCTGCGGCTCTGGCTTGACCCTTTGCTCTACCCCACGCCCGGGATCCTGCTCCGGCCATTGCCATGTTCAGGGCCCAGAACGGAACCTTGTAGAGGAGATAGAGCAGGCACCCGACGACGAGAAGATCGATGAGTCCGCTGCCGAGCGGAAGCCCGAGGACGCCGTCGCCCGACAAGAACACCCGAAGGGTTGCCGCCAGCAGCATCGACTGCAGAACCGGGGCAGCAAGGAAGGCCAGCGTCGCTCGCCACCACATGCGCGCGGCGCCCTCGGTCTGCGGCAAGGCGTGCCCGGCGAGCATCAAAGGTGCGCTGGTTGCGAGGATCACCAGGCCGGCGATGCGGACGACGTAAGCGATGATTACAAGGACGGCGAGAACGACCACGGCGAGAGCGAGCAGCGCGAGAAAGGGATTCGCCAGCGCAGCTCCACCGAGCATCGCGACCATGCGTCCGGAGACCTCACCGGGGTCGAGCCCAGCACCGAGCATCCCGCGAGACAAAGCGTTGGAGATGTCGATGAGATGTCCCAGCAGAAGCAGGCTCACGTTTGCAGCACCGGCGGCAAGAAGGAGCCTGGGGAGCAGCTCCTTCGCCGTGATCTGCGACGTCAGGCTGCTGCCGGCCGTGACCAACCCTGCTCCCGCCAAAACGAAGAGCAGGAGTGTTGCGTCCGCGACTCCAAGGGAAAACTTCCACAGCTCCGAGATTCGCCCGTTCGATGCAAGCGCGGGCGTCGCGAACAGCGTATGGCCGAGGAGATCGAATACCGGGCGAAGAGCGGCTGTGACGAGTCCGGAGAACCATTGGCTGATCGCGTATCGAACGCGACCGATGACATCCCAGAAAGGCGGTTTCTTGGGCTCTTCGAAGCCGGTGGATTCCGATGGCGACGGAGATGGGCTCACGGTCGTCGCGGGGGACGGAGACGGAGTTGGCGGCGGCGTCTGCTGAGCGAGTGCACGCGTTGGGGCCAGCGCGATCGATAGAAGGACGGTGCCCGCGACGAGAAACGAGAGCGGCTTAAGCACCGATGATCCCCTTTACGATCGCGACGATGACGGGGGCCAACAGGGCCAGGGCGACCCCGATCAGCGCAGACTTCGCTGCTCCCTTCGCTTTCTCGACACCTGAAGGGTCGCCCCCTGCGATCACGTAGCGGATTCCGGCGTATGTGAGCGCGGCAATAGCGAGGGCAGCGAGGATCGCCACGAGCGCGTTGCGGATCCCGTCGAGGATCTGCACGATGCGCGCCATGCCGGGATCCAGCGCTGCAAGCGTGGCGATCAGCTTCATTTCCTCACTCCTTTCATGGTCTCGTTTTGGACCGGTCCGCGGGAACGGGGCCGGTGCCTTCTATGCGTGAACCTCCTTCACTCCGACGACCCCGTCCCGCGGCCGGCACATACACACGGCCAGGCGACGTGGCTAAGTGACACGCGATACCGTCCGCGACCTGCGCGCCCGCGGCAGTGACGGACGCGACCCACTGAAGGGGGAGGGCAGTGCGACCTTTCAGCGACCCGGTTCGAACGCGGCGCGCTCCTCCATCCACTGCCGCAGTCGCGCCTTGGCCTTCTGACGGCGAGCCCGGCCGTTTCGCTGTGAGAGTCCGAGTTCCTGGGCGGCAAGCGAGAGTCGCCGCTCGCTCGTCCGCACCAGTCGCGCGTCGGTCGCCGACAACACCTCGCTAACGACCGCCTCCTCGATGAGGAGGTCGATCTCGTCGTCTGCGGGGAGACGCGACTCACGGCTGACGGCTACCAGCTCGCGATCGGTGCAGTCCTCGACGCGGTAAAGCACACCTTGGTGAGCCAATACGCGGAGCGTCCTGAACTTCGCCGCGTTCTTCAGGCGCTGCGCCACGCGTTGCGTCTCCGCGTCAACCTTGCAGACCGCGATCCAGAAGTTCGCGAGCACTTCCCCGTGCAGGTCGTCCGTCGCGAGACTCGCTCGATCCGCCAGTTCTCGGGTGACGTCGAGGAGAGCTGACAGCATCATGTGGCAGACGAAGACCTTCGCGACTTCATCGCACCTGGCTTCGACGCAGAGCGCCGCAAGCACTCGATCTCGTAGCTCGAAGTCTGAGCGTCTCGTCTTGGCGCAGACCTCCAGAAGCTCACGAACATCGCCAAGCTCGGCCAGAGCTGCGTGATGAGCGCCCCATCGCTGGAGACTCGTCGTGAAGGAATCGCGGGCGTGCAGCGCCGCATAGCTGGCTCGGATCTGCTGAAAAATGTCCATGGCCGGCCTCCTCTCGACTTGCGCGTGAAGAAACCGTCGAGGTCGCAGGTCGCGTAGAGGTCGCAGAGGTCGACCTGTGGTGGTGTGCGACCATTTCGCGACCTCGGTTGGGCCTCCTTGGACCTGCTTGTGCCTGATTTCACAAAAAACCGGTCGAGCACGCCGACGCGCCCAAGCGACGCAAACACGCAAGGAGGGCTTCCATCGCAAGCAGTGACGAGCGATAATCCTGGGCTGTAGAGCCGAGACCCCCCCGAGGTTCTGCGCATGGCAGTGGAAGTGCGAAGCGGTGCCCGGCCGCGCGACGAAGCAGGGTTGTCAGGAACCCTCTCGCCGGCGCGGACCGTTCTCGTAGTCGCGCCAACGCGGGCGAAGGCCGGCGCGCTCGCCGGTGCTCTTCAGGATCGAGGCATCCCAGCACCCTTCGCCACCGCAGGACGACAAGCCGTCTACTGGCTTCGCGAGGAACCACCGGCGCTGATCGCGATCGACATGCGTACGTCAGGCGCACGCCTGTTCGTGGAGCATGTTCGTCAGGAGGGACGCTCGGTGCTGGCGATCAGCGACGATGCTCGCGAGCGAGCAGCGGCCCTTGAGTCGGGCTGCACCGCGGCCGATCCGGATCTCTCGCCCGACGAGATCGCCCTCAAGATCGCTGCGCTGCTGCGCGACAACCGTCTGCGCCGCACCGGCCGGATCGTCGCTGGTGATCTCGTAGTCGACTTATCAGCGCGCGCGCTTGTTTGGCGTGACGACGCTGTCGCGGCTCCTCCACTCTTGCTCGACCTGGCGGCGTGCCTGGCCGGTCGAGCCGGAGACTTCGTAGCCGTCCCAGTTCTTCTCGAGGAGGTCTGGGGAGAAGCCTGGGCACAGCCCGATAAGGTTCACAAGGCCGTGTGGCGCCTCAGGAACCGCCTCGGACTTTCTCGGGAGTCACAATTCATCGTCGGCAAATGGGGTCACGGTTACGGCATGTTCCCCGACGCCGCGACAACTTCTTCATCCTCATCACGCTGGACGATCTCCAGATAGTCAGCCGCAGGACGAACCTTCACCGACTCGATCTGACGCATCAGTTGTTGAGTCGAAGCCGAGGGATCGCATCCGATCTCTTCGGCAAGAACCCCTTCGAGCTTCCGGAACCGGGCCTGCGCCTCCTCAACTCGACCGAGCGCCGTTTCGACGCTCATCGCTCGTCTATAGAGCTCTTCGTTGAGTGGGTCGATCTCAATGGCTCGCTCGAGCGCGCTCAGAGAAACCTCCAACTCCCCGGCTTCGGCCAGGATCTTCGCAAGCCGTGCACTGGCTCGCAGGAACATGCGGCGATACTTCTCTCGCACCGGCTCCGCCCATGAGTAGTAACAATCGCTGCAGAAGTCCCCTCGATAGAGAGCGATCGCCGACGACAGCAGCTCGCGTTCTTCGTCGGCCGTTCCACCTTGGGCTTGGGAGAGAAGGGCCGTGAACTCCCAGACATCCGAAGACCATGCGCCGTCTTCGAGCCGGAACGACTCCCCTACCTTCACGATGTACTTTCGCGTTTCATCCTTGCCGCGAACCTGCGCCCGGATCTTGGACAGAGTGCGTTTGAAGTCGCGCCACCCGCTCACGGGGTCCATCTCGGGCCAGAGCATGTCGATCAGCCGATCCTTGGGTGCGCCTTCGGGATGGACCACGAGATAAGCAAGCATCTCCTTCGCCTTCGCACGCCAGCCCTTGTGAATGACTCGTCCGCTGCGCTCGACGGTGTAAGGACCCAGGCAACTCACGAAGGGGGCGTCACTCGCTGCGAAACTCGGAAGCGAGACGGGAACAATCTCTTCGCGATCAGGCTGTGCCGGGGGTTTGTTCGTCTCAGTGAGGTCAGACGTGAGGGGGATTACGGGGTCCGGGGCCGGCTCAACCTCCGACGCGGATTCCGGCCACGCTTGGACGAGCACGTCGATAGCTTGTGAAGCGCTCGCATCATCCATGAGCAGAGGGGCGAGCCTCGTCGGTATCGGAAGAGAGGATGTCGAACGGATTTCCGCCTGGTCGACCACCAAGCTCAGGTCTGAGGACTCAGGATCCCAGTCAAGCGCAAGGAGTGCTCCGCCAAATCTCCGTCCTTCGCGGCCGACAGCGTCGAGCACTCCACGCAGCTGAGGAGAAGGCGCACACGTGACCACGAGAATGCGCGGAAGCCTGTCGTCACTCGCACGCTCATCATGTTCCAGGATGTCTTCAACATCCTCGTCGGCGAAGAGCCTCGCCCTACGTAGGTATTCGCTCTGGAGATCCTGCAGCGTTTCGGCAATGCTCAACCCTGCAGGTCCTTCGACGTGCCGTAATTTGGCGAGGTCCTGGAATCGGTCTTCCTCCCCGACCAAGACGATCCTTAGATCGTCCGGCGACATCGTCGCGGCAAGCGCGACCGCGAGGTCTCTTACGAACTGGCGGGCATGAGTTCCGGTCGTTGAGAGGATCCCTATCGCGTCAAGCGCGACGTGAACGACGGCATCCCGAGTGGCTCCGATAGCCACGAGCGGTGCCATTTCAGGCCGGATACTGGCGTCAACGCGCGAAACAAAGGGGCCCCGAACTTCAGCAACAATCGTCGAGCCGACCCTCTTGAAGTCGATCGCCGGAGAGAGTCGCCCGCCGGAGGCGGCGGGCAGTGCGCCACCGCCGTCTCGCATGTGCAGCGTGACTTTGCGATCTGCTTCGATGGCAAGCAGTACGTGGCAGGGTGAGTTCCGCTCTTTCCGCCACGCGTCACGCGCTGCGATCAGCGCCATTTCGAGGCGGTTCGAGCTACCTCCTGCGTGCCGAAGGTGCCTAATGAGGGTTGGTTCCTCATGACCAACCGTCTGTTCCACGGCTTCTGGCACCGCTGAGCGACGCCTACGAAGCCGCGACAGAAGCTCAGCCGAGAGCAACCCGGCAACGAACGTACCGGCGAGCGCCAGCCCGGATGGGAGGTGCGCGACAGGATGGGGAAAGGACTCCGGACGATCGGGAAGACTTGAAGCCCTCGGATCGCTCAGGGAGGGCGCCGGATCTGGGCTGGGCGTCACAGCTGGCGGCGACGTAACGACCGGCGCTCGACTGTCAGGTTTTCTCCTATCCGGCTGGGGTTGGATCCGCAAGGGCAGCTCAAGGTGCCACCCGGGACGGATGAGCCTGGGACTCTTCAACGCCTGACCATTTGAGAACCGCCGATCACGGTTCAGCTCGTAGATCTCTCGCCAACGGAACCCTGAACCGAGGCGCTCCTCCGCAATACGCCACAAGGAGTCCCCGGGTTGAACCAGATACGTCTGCCGCTTCGGAGCCCGATGGGACGTCTCGACCCTCGCCGCTGGCTCTGACTCCGCGATCACATGGGTTGGCCGGTGAATCGCTGCGGAACCTCGAACCGCGGTCAGAGATGTGGCTACAAACGCGGCGCCGATGGCAACGTCCATCAAGCGTCGCAAAGGCGAAGGGGCGAGGGCCGCACTGAGGGACAGCAGCGAGTTCCCCCCGGGTGCATGGAGCGCCGAACTCAACAGGGCGAGGAGGCGCACGCACGCTGCGAACGCCGTGTACGACCAGACCAACCACACGACGAACGCAAGCGCCCGGAGAACCAAGTCGGGATTCAGATATCGGTCGCTGATCGACACGCCAGCGAACGAAGGCCACCTCGGCGCTCCGGACAGACCAAGGAGGACTAGAGGAACGCCCGCGAGAAGCGCGAGCAGGCCCGCGATCGCAAGGATCCGCTTCATTGGTCGATCACCGCTTGAGACTCACGGACGGGGTAGTTGGCTTGGGAGCTTCGCGTGATGTCGGGAAGCGCGGTCCAGGCCCCTCCATTCACCCGGTAACGGACGCCGAAAACGAAGTCCACCACGACCGCATATCCGTCGGGTATACCCGCCGACGATCGCTCGAACATGTGGCGCACTTCAGACTTCTGCGGATACGCGCGTCCCGGCGATTCGCTCACGAAGGTCGCACCGTCGCCGAACGACCATTCGTATCTCGTGACCTGAGCTTCAACCTCCACCAGGTCGCCGAATGCATCGGTGGAGTCCGTGATGGGTCTGCCGTCGTAGCCCTCGATCCAGAACCACGATTCCACGCCCACCAGGCCGCGGCCGGGGTTGATGTCGACGATGACGCGAGGGATCGGGATGCGGTCGCGAAGTTCGCGCGCGATGTCTTCTGGATCACGAGGGGGCGTAGAGATCCCCCCTCCTGGATCCGTGATCTCGATCCACACGATGCTCTTGATTTCGCCGTTGCACACTAAGTAATAGGGGGCGTATCGCATCCGGCGCTTGAAGTACTCCATGCTCAGGTTCTCGTCCATCTCGGTGACCGCTCGCAGAAAACACTGCGGTCCCGAGC
>JBKKCR010000266.1:0-10695 GCA_046712825.1 Actinomycetota bacterium
GTGCAAGCGTGATGCCCGAGCGATGTCGCTCGGGCATCGTCGTGGGCCGCCAGGGACTCGAACCCCGAACCTTAGGCTTAAGAGGCCTCTGCTCTAGCCAGTTGAGCTAGCGGCCCAGACAACCAGCAGCCTGGATGATAGTAAGCAGAGGGTGACCGAGGGGAATTGAACCCCCGACCTCCGGGACCACAACCCGGCGCTCTAACCAACTGAGCTACGGCCACCACGGTTCGAACGCGCGCCCGAGAGGACTCGAACCCCTAACCCGCTGGGTAGAAACCAGCTGCTCTATCCATTTGAGCTACGGGCGCAGGCTTCGAAGAAAGTGTAGCAGCGGGCCCGGAGCGCGCTTTCAGGAAACGCTTCGCGCCGTGCGCCGAACCAGCACCCCGCCGCCAACCGCCAGGGCCAGCGTCAATGCAGCCGGCCACAGGAGCGATCCTCCGCCCGTGCGCGGCAACTCTTCGCCCTCGCCGGGAGACACCTCGGGCCCGGCAGCAGTCTCGGTCTCCGTCGCTGTGGGGAACAGGGGGGTCTCGGACTCGGTTGGGACCGGCCCGGGGAACGTGAAGGTCTCGGATGGGGTCGGGGAGGTCGTCGGGAGGGTCAGAGGCTCTTCGTCGGTCCCTTTGACGAATACCGCTCCGATACCGACGGCGAGCAGGACGACGATCAGCCCGGCGAGGACGCGCTGCGACGTGCCCAACTTCAGGCCCTCCAGGTCAACGAATTACAGGCATGTAACTCTAGCATGGGAAGGAACGGCCGCAGCCCCGGCCGGCGGGCGGAAGGTCGAGCGGGCGAAGGGAATCGAACCCTTATCACGAGCTTGGAAGGCTCGAGCTCTACCATTGAGCTACGCCCGCGGAGCCCGGCGCATCGTAGCATCGCCGCTGCGTCACGCTCCGCGATGCCCATCTCCGCTGGTTCCCGTTCCGGCCCCGGAAAGGGGACTGGGGTGAGCCTTGGCTCACCCCAGCGGGGGATGCACTCCCGCCTCGGGGGCGGCGGAAGCATATTGGCTCATACCCTCCACCGAAACGCTGAAACCTCCGCGCTGGGAAATCTGGAAAGGAACCTGCGTTTCGAAAGATCGACGTCGGGGCGGGCGGATTCGAACCGCCGGCCTCCTGCTCCCAAAGCAGGCGCGCTAACCAAGCTGCGCTACGCCCCGCCGATCACAAGGATACGGTCCGGAGACCCCGGCTACACCCTGATGACGCCGATCCCCGCCCAGCTCTGATCCCAATCGGCGACCAATTCCTTCACCGATCGCCCGTCCTTCACCTCGCGCCAGAACCGGTCGACCTGGGATGTGGTCTCGACCCGGTTGGGGACGATGTCGTGGAGGGCGACCACCCCGCCGGGGCGGACCAGCGGCGCGTACGACTCGAAGTCGCGCTTGACCCCCTCGTACGTGTGGTCGCCGTCGATCATCAGGAAATCCAGCAGCTCGCCGCCCAGCATCCTCTTCACCCGCTCGACCGTTTCTTGAGAATGCGAGTCGGCACGGATCAGATCGAGCCGCTGTCCGGGCCGAGCGAACGCCCGGTAGAGCACGCGTTTCCACCACGGATATCCGCCGCCGAACCATCCACCCGGCAGGTCGACGCTCAGCACGTGCGCGTCGTCGGCGGCCGAACGGGTGAGGAGGAACAACGTTCCGCCGCGGGCGGTGCCGATCTCCAGCAAGCGCTTCGGTTTCTGCGTGGACACCGCGTGGGTCAGCCCGCTGATCTCCTTGCGAACCTGCAAGGGGGTGATCGTGCGTCCGAAGCCATCGTACGCGAGCGTCAGCAACGCTTCCGGGTCGCGGACCGGCCGAGTGCGCCGCATCTGCACGAGCACGAACGGCAGCGCCACCAGAACCCGAAGCTCCTTGACCTGCCGGTAGACGGCCCCGACGATCCGGACGACGACGGGATGTTTGCCGCCGGTTCGCCATGACTTCACGCGCCTTCGCATAGTGCTCGGCATGCTCTTCTCCCACAACATCGCTTTACGAGCAGCGGAACGATAGCAAGCCGCCCAGGCTCTCAGGCGACGGCTAAGATACGGCCCGATGAAAACCACTGTTTCGCAGGAAGGTCCCACGAAGGTCCGCATCTCGGTCGAGGCGACGCCCGACGAGGTTGCACCCGCGGTCGAGCGCGCGTTCGAACGGCTCGCCGGCGAGGTGAAGGTCCCGGGCTTCCGCCAGGGCAAGGTCCCCCGCAAGGTCCTCGAAGCGCGGCTCGGCGCGGATCAGATCCGAGAGGCGTCCTTGCAGGAAGCCGTCCCGCTCCTTTGGCGTCAGGCGATGACCGAGAGCGATGTGTCACCGATCTCGCTCCCCGACATCGAGGTTCGCTCCTACGACGACCAGGGTCTCGCATTCGACGCGCTGTTCGAGGTTCGGCCGGAGATCAACCTCCCCGACTTCTCGCAGATCAGCGTGGAGCGCCCCGACGCTTCGGTGACGGACGAAGAGCTGGACGAGCAGCTCGCACGCCTGCGGGACCGCTTCGCAACGCTCGAAACGGTCACGCGTCCCGCGCACTCCGGCGACTTCGCGCTGATCGACCTCAAGGGCTACGTCCACGACAAAGAGGTCCCCGAGGCGAGCGCGACCGACCTGCTCTACGAGATCGGATCCGAGCGGTTCGTGCCCGAGCTCGATCGCGAGCTCGAGGGGAAGCGGCAGGGCGACATCCTGAAATTCAACGCCACATTGCCGGAAACGTACCCCGGGGAATTCGCGGGCCAGGAGATCACGTTCCAGGTGCTGGTGAAAGAGATCAGGCAGAAGAACCTTCCCGCCTTGGACGACGAGTTCGCCAAGTCGGCTTCGGAGTTCGACACGCTCGACGAGCTGCGCGCCGATGTCCGCACGCGGATCGAGGAACTGAAACGTGTTTCAGCCGATGCGGAAGTTCGGAACCGTTTGCTCGAGAAGGTCATCGAGCAAGCAAGCGTCCCGGTGCCCGAAGCCCTCGCGAACGACGAGATGTCCTACCGCGCTTCGCGGCTTTCCGACCAGCTTCGCGCGGCCGGCGTCTCGCTCGAGCAATATCTGGAGCGAACCGGTCAGACCGAAGAGCAGATCACCGACGACCTGCGCCGACAGGCCGAGCGGAACGTGGCAGCCCAGCTGATCCTGGACGAGGTGGGGAAACGCGAGGAGCTCGCGGCCTCGGAAGAGGACGTCCAAGCCGAGCTGCTCACACACGCCCAAGCGCTGCAGAAAGAGCCCGACGAGCTGCGCGAGAGCCTGGTTTCCGGCGGCCGGTTGGGGGCCCTCTCCGCTGATATCATCAGGCGGAAGGCGCTTGACCTGATCGTCGAGCGCGCCGAAGTGAAAGAAGAGTCAAAACCAGCCTAGAGCGGTAAGCCGAAAGCAGGAGGCACCCCGTGAAGAATTACATGGTCCCGATCGTTGTCGAGCAGACGAACCGCGGAGAACGATCCTTCGACATCTACTCCCGGCTCCTCAAGGAGCGGATCGTCTTCCTGGGCACCGAGGTCGACGACACGGTCGCGAACCTCATCATGGCGCAGCTGATCCACCTCGAAGCCGAGGACCCCTCGAAGGACATCTCGATCTACGTCAACTCGCCGGGTGGATCGATCACCGCGCTCTTCGCGATCTACGACACGATGCAGTACATCAAGCCCGACGTCTCGACCTTGTGCATGGGCCAAGCCGCCAGCGCAGCGGCCGTCCTGCTTGCTGCCGGGGCGCACGGCAAGCGGTACGCGCTACCGCACGCGCGGATCCTCATCCACCAGCCGCACGGACAGGCCGGCGGTCAGGCGGTCGACATCGAGATCCAGGCGCGGGAGATTCTCCGCTATCGCCGGCTCCTCGACGAGCTTCTCGCCGAGCACACCGGCCAGACGCTGGAGAAAGTTTCGAAAGACACGGATCGCGACTTCATCATGACCGCTGACGAGGCGAAAGCCTATGGTATCGTTGACGAGATCATTTCTTCCCGTAAAACACAGGCAGTAGCTGCTGCGGTTGGTGCGGCGAACGGTTCATAAAACTCGATAAGAGACCCGAAAGAGAACGGGAGCCGGGGTGGCGAAATTCGGGGATGGCGGCGACCTGCTGAAGTGTTCCTTCTGCGGGAAATCGCAGAAACAGGTAAAGAAGCTCATCGCCGGTCCCGGCGTCTACATCTGCGACGAGTGCATCGACCTCTGCAACGAGATCATCGAAGAGGAACTTTCGGAAACGACCGAGCTCAAGCTCGAAGAGCTTCCGAAGCCGAAAGACATCTACGACTTCCTGAACGACTACGTGATCGGTCAGGAGATGGCAAAGAAGATCCTTGCGGTCGCCGTCTACAACCACTACAAGCGGATCCAGGTCGGGGCGTACCACGAGTCCGAAGTCGAGCTGCAGAAGTCCAACATCCTGCTGCTCGGCCCGACCGGCTGCGGCAAGACCTTGCTCGCGCAGACATTGGCTCGCATGCTCAACGTTCCGTTCGCGATCGCCGATGCCACGGCGCTGACCGAGGCCGGCTACGTCGGTGAGGACGTCGAGAACATCCTCCTGAAGCTGATCCAGGCGGCCGACTACGACGTCAAGAAGGCCGAGACCGGCATCATCTACATCGACGAGGTCGACAAGATCGCGCGAAAGTCGGAGAACCCTTCGATCACCCGCGACGTGTCCGGCGAGGGCGTGCAGCAAGCGCTGCTGAAGATCCTCGAAGGCACGACCGCGAGCGTCCCGCCACAGGGCGGCCGCAAGCACCCGCACCAGGAGTTCATCCAGATCGACACGACGAACATACTGTTCATCTGCGGCGGCGCGTTCGCCGGGCTCGAGAAGATCATCGAGGACCGGATCGGCCGCAAGGGTGTCGGCTTCGGCGCCGACATCCGCCGCGCCGACGAGAAGGCCCTCGGCGAGATCCTGTCGCATGTGATGCCCGAGGACCTGTTGAAGTTCGGGCTGATCCCTGAGTTCGTCGGACGGCTCCCGGTCGTATCGTTCGTGCACAACCTCGACACCGACGCGCTCGTGCGCATCCTGACCGAGCCGAAGAACGCGTTGTCCAGGCAGTACCGCAAGTTCTTCGAGTTCGACGGCGTTGCGCTCGAGTTCGAGGACGAAGCCCTCATCGCGATCTCAGAGGAAGCGATGAAGCGAGGAACCGGGGCGCGCGGGCTTCGGGCGATCATGGAAGAGGTCCTCCTCGGCGTCATGTACGAGCTTCCATCGCGCAAGGACGTCTCGAAGTGCATGATCACGCGTGAGACGGTCCTGTCCCGGACGGTTCCGACGCTGGTGCTCAAGGCCGGCGAAGATACGCCCGCGCCGACGAAAGTCCGACGCGAGCGCTCCGCCTGAACGCCGTCAGTTCGTAACCGCGAAAAGCCGCCACTCGCCCGGCACGCCTCTGAGCGAGTGCTGCCCGCGGTCGACGAAGGCCAGGCCGGATCCCACGACGAGATCCTTGACCGTGCTCGAGACGAGAACCTCGCCCGGCTCGGCGAGCGAGACGACCCGGGCGCCGATGTGCACCGCGATCCCGCCGACGTCGTCCCCTATGAGCTCGCACTCGCCGGTGTGCAAGCCCGATCGCACATCGATCCCCAGGGACCGGGACCCCTCCTGGATCGCGGACGCGCACCGGATAGCGCGAGCCGGCCCGTCGAATGTCGCGAAGAAGCCGTCCCCGAGCATCTGCACCTCGCGCCCCCGGTGGAGCCCGAGCTGACGCCTCGATAGTTCCCGGTGGCGCTCGAGGAAGTCCCGCCACCGGGCGTCCCCCCATTCCGCCGCGAGCCTTGTCGATTCGACGATGTCGGTGAACATCACCGTGGCGAGCACCCGGTCGTGGACCGGCGCCGGTCGCACGCCCGTGAGGAACTCCTCGATCTCGGCCGCGAGCGCTTCTTGGTCGCCGAACCAAGCGACGTCGGAACCGTCCAGCTCGACGAAGCGGGCGCCCGGGATGTTCTCCGCGAGGTAGCGGCCGAGCTCGATCTTGTAGAAGTTGGCATCGCGCTGGTGCATGACCAGCGTCGGGACGCGGATCGAGGGGAGCACGTAACGGATGTCGACATGGCGGAGCATCTCCACCATGGCCGCCGCCGCGCCGGGGCTCGCGCACGAACGGCAGTAGCGGGCGAACTCCTGCCGCAACACGTCATCGCCGGCTTTGCTCGGAGCCACGAGGCTCAGCATGTGTCCGTTGATCCATAGCCTCCGAACGAGCTCGGGGGCATGCTCGAGCAGCGGCTCCGGCACCCCGAAGGGGTAGTCCTCAGCCTGCTCGACTTTCGCGTAGCAATGCTCGAGGATCAGCGCCGCGGTCCGCTCCGGGTAGGTGGCGGCGAAGAGCATCGCCATGACGCCGCCGTCCACCGCCCCGTAGATGGCGGTTCGTTTGGAGCCGATGTCGTCGAGCACGGCGCGAACGTCGTCCATCCAGTCCTCGAGAGAGGGGAGGGACTGCATCGGCACCGGATCCGAAAGCCCGACGCCGCGCTTGTCGAAGGTGATGACCCGGCAGAAGGACCCGAGACGGCGGAGGAACCGCGCCATGAGCGGGACAGTCCAACGTCCTTCGACGTTGGACTGCCACGAACCGCAGAGGACCAGATCCATCGGCCCGCTGCCCGAGACCTGATAGGCGATGTGGTAGTCGCCGCTACGCGCGAAGCGGGTCTCGGGAACATCCATGCTCGAAATGTCGCCGACCACGGACCAAGCGTCAAGCCCGATGCCCCTAGGCTCGACGACGAGATGCCCGCGCCGGCGAAGCCGGCGCGGGCATCAAGCCTTGCGTGGCGTCAGCGTCTCAGCTGGGACTCCTTGAGCGCCCCTTCCGCCTTCTTGCGGTGCAGTTCCGCCTTCGCCTCGTGCTTGCCGGCCTGGATCTGGGCTTCGGCTTTGTCCTGCTGTGCCTCGCCCTCGGCCTTCATGTCTTCGTTGCCCGTGACCTTGCCGAATCCTTCCTTGGCGAGGCCCTTGACCTTCTCCGCGGTTCCGGCAGCCGCCGAGCTCTGGGCGTCGAACGACCGGCCGCTCGAACGCTTGTCGACGGGCTGGTGCGCCTTCTGCCGCTGCTCCTGAGTCTCGGCCTCGGCCTCGCGGCTCATGGACTTCGTCTCCTCTTCAACCGCCATCAGCCGCTCGCTGCCCGCCTCTTGCCGAGCGCGGCCTGCGTCCTTCAACCGCTCGTTACCGGTGACAGCCCCGGCGGCTTCGAATACCAGACCAACCGCCTTGTCGGCGAGACCCATACCGAGCTGTCCGACATCTGCGAGCTTCAACATGAAGTACACCTCCTCTGTGCTGGGGGACCCGGATCGGGTCCTTGGGTATTTTCCCCGCGGGCAGGAACCGGCAAACTGCCCCCGTTCTGAGCTTGCTACGGTTAGCGGCTATCGCGGTTTCCGCGCGAGCATCGAGAAGGTGTGCGGCACCTGCATTCGTTGTTCCTTCGGGATGTTCGGGAACGCCTCGTGATAGGCGTCGGGGTGTTCGCCGAACCGCTCGACGACCAGGCCCGCGGCGACGAAGGCGCCGAACACCTCAGACGGGATCCACGCGCGCTCGAACTTCTCGGCCTGTTGCTCGGTGGGGGTCTTCAGCGTTTCGCCGATGTAGGTCGCGCCCCACCCTCGGGAGCTCTCGGCGTATCGGAAGTAGTCGACGACGAGCAGACGCCAATCCTCGGCATCGGGATCGAAGAGGTAGACGACCGGGTGGTTGTCGAAGACCGAGGCGACTCCGCCCGGCTTGAGCAGCCTCGCGCAGACCCGGGCCCAAGCTTCGATGTCGTGGACCCAATCGATCGCCCCGCGTCCGGTGAAAACGAGGTCGGCCGTCCCGTCGAGCTCGTGCGGAGTGTCCAGAACGTCGCAGCGGTACCACTCGGCCGGGGCGCCCAACGCCTCGCTCGTCATGCGCGCGTTCTCGATATGCGTGTCAGAGATGTCCACCCCGACGACGTGTCTGGCGCCCTCGAGCCAGAGCGAGAGCGTGTCTTGACCCGAGGCACATTGGAGGTGGACGGCGGTATCGCACCACGTGCGAAGGTCGCCGAGCATGGCCCGCTCGATCGGATGCAGCGTGCTATGCCCGGCACGCAGCGAAGCGATGCGCTCCTCGTTGCCGGCGGTGTAGTGCTGCGCGCCCTCGTTCCACGCGGCGCGGTTTGCCTCGTGCCGGCGCCGCACCTCCGCCTCGTCCTGCGCGGGTGATATCGGCGTCCAGTGCCACCCTTGTGCCTCATGCGTCTCGTCCATAAGAGCTGGAATGCTACCCGGAGACGCGTGCTAGACTCGGTTCACTGTGATGCTCGTAGTAGTTGTCGTCCCGCCCCGGAGGGCGTAGGCGACCGCGCCTGTTAGCCTTCCGGGACCCTACGAGGGTCCCGTTTCCGTTTCCAGGGGGCATTGGTGAGCCAAGAGCTACCGAAGACGTACGACCCGCACGCGGTCGAAGAGCGCATCTACGGCGAATGGGAGCGCTCGGGGTTGTTCGCGCCTTCCGGCGACGGCGAGCCGTTCTCGATCGTGCTGCCGCCCCCCAACGTGACCGGCATCCTTCATATGGGACACGCGCTCGATCACTCGATCCAGGACGCACTCATCCGGCGCCGACGCATGCAGGGATACCGCACGCTCTGGCTGCCCGGAACCGACCACGCCGGCATCGCTACCCAGAACGTCGTCGAGCGCGAGCTGGCCAAGGAAGGAAAGACGCGGCACGACATCGGTCGAGAGGCGTTCGTCGAGCGGGTTTGGGGCTGGAGGGATGAGTCTGGGGGAACGATCACGAAGCAGATGCGGCGGCTGGGCGAGTCGATCGACTGGTCGCGCGAGCGCTTCACGATGGATCCCGACCTCTCCCGCGCGGTGCGGAAGGTGTTTGTCGATCTCTACGACGAGGGCCTGATCTATCGAGGGAACAGGATCATCAATTGGTGTCCGCGTTGCCAGACGGCTCTCTCCGACATCGAGGTCGAGCACTCCGACGTCGACGGCGAGCTCATCCACATCAACTATCCGCTCTCGGACCGCACCGGCCACATCACGGTGGCGACCACCCGTGTCGAGACGATGCTCGGAGACACCGGTGTCGCGGTGAGTCCGGCCGACTTCCGGTACAAGCACCTGATCGGGAAGACCGCCGTGCTTCCGATCCTCGGTCGTGAGCTACCGATCGTCTCCGACAAGGCGGTCGACCCGGCGTTCGGCTCCGGCGCGGTGAAAGTGACGCCGGCACACGATGCGACCGACTTCGAGATCGCCCAGCGCACCGGCCTCCCGCCGATCAACATCCTCAACTCCGACGCGACGATCAACGCGAACGGCGGGAGATTCGACGGGATGGATCGCTACGAAGCGCGCCGCGAAGTGCTCGAGGAGCTCCGCGCGCTCGGCGCGATCGAGAAGGAGGATCGGCCGTACGTGCACGCGGTGGGGCACTGCCAGCGTTGCAAGACCGAGGTCGAGCCGTGGCTATCGGAGCAATGGTTCGTGCGCGTGGAGCCGCTCGCGACGCCGGCGATCGAAGCCGTGCGCGACGGCCGCACGCGATTCGTGCCCAAGCGCTACGAGCGGAATTACCTTGCGTGGATGGAGAATCTGAGGGACTGGTGCATCTCGCGCCAGCTGTGGTGGGGACACCGGATCCCGGTGTTCACGTGCGCGAACGGCCATGAGTTCGCGGCGCTCGACGACCCGAACGTCTGCATGCAGTGCGACTCGACGGAGCTGTCGCAGGATCCGGACGTGCTCGACACGTGGTTCTCGAGCGCGCTGTGGCCGTTCTCCACGCTCGGCTGGCCCGACGAGACCGAGGATCTCAAGACGTACTACCCGACCTCGGTGCTCGTGACCGGCTACGACATCATCACGTTCTGGGTCTCGCGCATGATGATGATGGGCATCCGGTTCATGGGCGAGGTTCCGTTCCGCGACGTCCACATCCACGGGATGGTGCGGGACTTCCGCGGCAAGAAGATGTCGAAGTCATCGGGCAACACCATGGACCCGCTCGAATTGATCGACCGATACGGCGCCGACGCATTGCGGATGACGCTCTTGCGTTCGGCCACGCTTGGCTCGGATGTGCCGGTGGCCGAGAAATGGATCGAGGGTGATCGCAACTTCGCGAACAAGCTGTGGAACATCTCGCGGTTCGTGCTGATGAACCTAGAGGGTGGAACGCCGGACCCGCACGCGCTTCGATCGTCGGACATGTACTGGAGCCGGGCCGACCGGTGGATCCTGTCGCGGCTCGACGCGACCGTCGCCGCGGTGGACGAGGCTATCGAGGGCTACGACATGTCGCGCGCGGCGCAGCTCCTCCGCCAATTCACCTGGAGCGAGTTCGCCGACTGGTACGTCGAGTGGTCGAAAGGGCCGCTGCAAGGCGGCGGGTCCGAGTTCAAGGACGCCACGCGGGCGGTGCTCGCGCATGTGCTCGAAACCATCCTGCGGCTCCTACATCCGTTCATGCCGTTCATCACCGAGGAGCTGTACCGAGCGCTCACCGGCGAGACCACCGTCATGACGGCGCGATGGCCGCAACCGGACCCGAGCCTCCAGGATCGCGACGCCGAGACCGAGATGGAGTTCGTGATGGGCGTGGTGAGCGCCCTTCGCCGGTTCCGCGCCGACCACACGATCCCTCACTCCGCCCGGCCCGACGCGCACGCCGAGATCGAGGACTCCGGGCTC
>JBKKCR010000267.1:0-2561 GCA_046712825.1 Actinomycetota bacterium
CGTCGACCTCCGGATATCGAAGCGACGTTCCGGTGGACATCTTCGCGATCGGAAGGATCGCGTTGTGGCACGGGCGCCACATCGCCTCCGAGACGTCGCGTGTCTCGCTGCGCTTGAGCCCGATCCCCTCGCAGCCGGCCGCGAAGAGCGCGTCCTTGGTGGCGAGGTCGTCGACGAGCACCACCGGCAGGAACTCCTCCACCTGCTCGAAGTGCGGGATCAGTTGCTCGTACGTGAGCGGCCATGCGTCGCTCACGGCTGCGGGATACACGCGCGGGCAGATGCCGTTGTAGTGGAGCGTCGTGCCGCCGACCCCCGCCGCTTGGAGGATCAGCCCCACGCCGTCACGCCGGCGCACCCACGGCGCCTTCGTCCGGTCGCCGGGCCCCCAGCGCAGCTTGCCGTCGACGAGCGATCCCATGTCGTCTTCCAGGCGAGTCAAGTCGTTGGCTGGGTCGAGCCACGGGCCGGCCTCGAGTATGAGGACCTTGACGCCGCGCTCGGCGAGCTCCTTGGCCACGACCGGACCGCCGCCACCGGCGCCGACGATGATGACGTCGGCCGTCACACTCCCTCCCGGTAATCGGGGTGTCCGTGCACCGGTCCGTGGAATCCGACGTGTGCCCAGGTCGGTGGCGCGGAGACCTTCCCGGTTGCTCGCTCGTAGCCGCTCCACTCCGAGTACGAGCCGCCGTTGGTGAAGACGAGCAGCGCGTCGACGGCATCGCGGATGTCCTGGCTGTCGTCGGTCGACATCGCTCGCAAGACGGTGGTCCGTTCGTCGGGCGAGAGCTCCGCGAACGAGGCGCCGAGCTTTACGTCCATCGAGTACGCGTTCAGCAGCGCAGCGATGAGGTCCACGAATCCGGGGAAGGACTGCTCGATCAGATCGACGACGTGGCGGTCGACGCCCATCGCGAGCGCTCCCGGCAGATCGCCGGTCGCCGGGACGATGGTGTCCACGGCCGCGCGGATGGCATCGAGAGAAGCGTCGTCGGGCATCGCGCGTCATTGAACATCACGCGGACCGGGCCCGTCCAAGACCGGTCAGATCTTCAGCGCCACCGCTCGAAGAACCGTTTCGACCTTATCGAGCGGCGTGGGACCCTCGAAGTAGAAGGCGATCGCTTCGTAGTGCTTGTCGAACTTCTTCGGGAAGTTGAGGACGGCGGCCAGGGAGCCGTCGACCGTCTGCCCCGCGGGGTAGAGCTCCTTCGCCTTGAAGATGACGCCGCGCAGGCCGTCGGGCCGCGTGACGATCCTGAGCGGTTGGATCTTGAACGAGTCTTCTCCCGCGCACGTCGTCACGGAATGGGTGCTGCCGCTCTGGATCCAGCGGTGAGCATAGGTGGGCCATCCTCCGGTCGCCGGGCAGCCGTCGTTCACGGCTGCGAATTCGTAGGTCCGACATGTGCCGCGCGGATCACACAGATCCGACCGCTTGATGAACCACGCCCGGCGTGTCCCTCCGTCCGACGCGCTCGATGCCCCGAAGGTCCCCGGGACGGGTGGATAGGCGAAGGCGATCTTCTGATAGGAGAACGTAGGCCATCCCTTCGGCGCTGCGATGGCCTCGGCCGGGGGCGACGCCGTCGACGATCCCGGCGTCGGTGTGTCGGGGGTGATCGGGGTCGGGCTCGGCGAGCCGATCGAGCGTGGGGTCGTGGTGTCGGAGCACGCCACGATCATCAGGCTGAGCCCGACGAGGAGTACGCACGTGCCACGGCGCCGCAGGTTCATGACGCCATTCTGCACGGTGCGACATTTGTCGCGCCGCCCGTAGCGGTGGGAGACTCGTGTGACTACCGACAGGGAGGCCACATGAAGCCGCTCAAGGACAAGGTCGTGCTCATCACCGGCGCGTCGCGCGGGCTCGGCGTCGACATGGCCAGAGCGTTCGCGGCTCAAGGAGCCAAGCTCGCGCTGGCGGCGCGGTCGGGGAGCGCGTTGGAGCAGGTGCGGGCCGAGCTCGCGAGCGGCGGGGCGACGGTCCTGCCCGCGCCGACCGACGTCGGCGACTACGAGTCGCTCCAAGCCCTGGTCAAAGAGGTCGAGGCCTCGCTCGGCCCGATCGACGTCCTGGTCAACAACGCCGGCATCGAGGACGTCTACGATTTCGAGGCGACCACGCCCGAGCGGATGGAAGAGATCGCACGGGTGAACTTCGTCGGGCTTATGTGGCTGACGAGGCTCGTGCTTCCGTCGATGATCGAGCGTCGAACCGGTCACATCTGCAACATCTCCTCGGTCGCCGGGTTGACCCCGGTGCCGCACAACGCGATCTACTCCGCGACCAAGCACGCGGTCGTCGGACTCTCCCGATCGCTGCGATTGGAGATGTCCGAGCACGGTGTCGAGGTCTCGGTCGTGTGTCCGGGGTTCGTGGACGGCGGGATGTTCAAGGAGTGGGGGAGACCGCCGCCGAAGTCGTCGCCCGCAGTCTCACCCGAGGAGGTCGCGGAGGGCGTCGTCCGAGCCGTGCTTGAGAACAAGGGCGAGGTCGTCGTCACCAAGGGGCTCGCGAAGATCGCCGACGTGAGCTTCGCGATGATGCCCGAGAT
>JBKKCR010000268.1:0-6316 GCA_046712825.1 Actinomycetota bacterium
GGTTCAAACCACGCAAGAAGGTCCGCGACCCCCCGGTAAGATGGCCGCATGCTCCGCTTCCTGACCGCCGGTGAGTCCCACGGACCCGCGCTCACGTCCGTCCTCGAAGGCATCGTCTCGGGCGTCCCGGTGTCCGCGAAGCTGCTCAAAGCCGAGCTCGCGCGTCGGCGCCACGGCTATGGGCGCGGGACGCGGATGAAGATCGAAGAGGACCGGCTCGAGATCCTCGGCGGCGTCCGCCACGGACGCACCATCGGCTCTCCGATCTCGCTTGTGATCCACAACACCGAATGGCCGAAGTGGCAGGCGATCATGTCGGTCGAGGAAGAGAACGCCGAGCTCGAGGATCCGGCGCTCACCCGGCCGCGTCCCGGGCACGCGGACCTCGTGGGCATGCAGAAATACGGCTTCGGTGACGCCCGCAGCGTGCTCGAGCGAGCGAGCGCCCGCGAGACCGCCGCACGCGTCGCCGTCGGAGCCGTGTGCAAATCTCTGCTGAGTGGCCTCGGCGCGACCGTGCTCTCCCACGTGATCGAGGTGGGCGGCGTACGTTCCGCTGCCCCGGAGCTGCCCGTGCCGGACGACTTGGAGCGGATCGACTCTTCGGACCTCCGCACGCTCGACACCGACGCCGAGGAAGAGATGAAGCGCGCGATAGAGGAAGCGCGCAGGCAGGGCGACACGCTCGGGGGCGTGTTCGAGGTCATCGTGTACGGCCTCCCGCCGGGGCTGGGCTCGCACGTCCACTGGGACCGCCGCATCGACGGGCGGCTCGCGCAGGCGTTGATGAGCATCCAGGCGATCAAAGGCGTCGAAGTCGGCCCCGGGTTCGAGGTGGCGCGCACGCCCGGCTCGCGGGCGCATGACGAGATCGCCTGGTCGCCCGAGGGTGGCTACGACCGCGCGACCGGACGCAGCGGCGGCACCGAGGGCGGCATGACCACCGGCGGCCCGTTGCGCGTTCGCGCGGCGATGAAGCCGCTGTCGTCGCTTGCCAAGCCCCTCTTCACGGTCGACGTGAACACCAAAGAAGAGGCGGTCGCGATCACGCAGCGCTCCGATGTTTGCGCCGTTCCCGCGGCCGGCGTCGTCGGCGAGGCCATGGTCGCGTTCGTGGTAGCCGAGGCGATGTTGGAGAAGTTCGGCGGTGACTCGCTCGCCGAGACTCGCCGCAACCTCCACGGCTATCTGGACGAGCTGGCATCGCGATAGATGCGACCGGAGACATGCCGCCGCGGAGCGTCGTGCTGATCGGATTCATGGCCGCAGGCAAGACCGCCGTCGGTAGGGCGCTCGCCGAGCGTTTCGGATTCGACTTCATGGATACCGACGCATTGGTGGAGGAGTCGGCCCGGTCGACGGTTCCCAAGATCTTCGAAGCGCTCGGTGAAGAGGGGTTCCGTTCGCTGGAGCGCGAGGCGGTGATCCGCGCCGCCGCGCGCGAAGGGCGGGTGATCGCCTGCGGCGGCGGAGCGATCCTGTCCGTGCGGAACTACGGCGTGCTGAAGGGAGCCGGACCGATCGTGTACCTCCGTACCTCGGTCGACGAGCTGATCGCACGGCTGGGCGGCGGAGAGGGACGGCCGCTGCTGGGCGGCGATCCCGCGGAGGCGGTTCCTCGGCTGTTGTCCGAGCGCGCCCCCGCGTACGAGACCGCGGCAGAGCTGATCGTCGACACCGACGGTCGCACGCCCGCCGACGTCGCGAACGAGATCGCGGAGCGCCTCCCATGAGCGACGACCCGGTCGAGATCAAGGTCGCCTCGTCGAGCGGCGAGTACTCGGTGTGGGTCGGGCCGGGACTGATGGAGCGCGCCGACGAGCTGATCCCCGTCCCCGAACGGAGCGAAGTCGTCGCCGTCGTCTCCGACGCCAACGTGCAAGCCTTGCACGGCGAGCGGATGGCGGTTGGGCTCGAGCCGCTTGGGCGCCGGACCGTTTCGTTCGCCACCGAGCCCGGCGAAGGATCCAAGACGATCGACAACGTCGAGGCGCTGCTCCGCGGGTTCGCCAACAACAGTGTCCACCGTGGGGACCTCGTCGTCGGCGTCGGCGGGGGCGTCACGACCGACGTCGCCGGTTTCGTCGCGGCCGTCTACCACCGCGGCCTCGCCGTCGCGCACGTGCCGACGACCTTGCTGGGCCAGGTCGACGCCGCGATCGGCGGCAAGACGGGCGTGAACCTTCCGGAAGGGAAGAACCTCGTCGGCGCGTTCCACCAGCCGGTCGCGGTGCTGGCAGACATCACCGCGCTCGCCACGCTGCCGGAGGAGGAGCTGCGCTCGGGGCTCGCCGAAGTCGTCAAGCACGCGCTGCTCGCCGACACGCCGTTGCTTCAGGAGCTCGTCGACCGACGCGAGGCGATCTTCGACCGCGACCCCGAGGTCCTGACCGACGTGGTCGCACGAGCCGCCGCCGTGAAGTGCCGCGTGGTGGAACGCGACGAGACCGAGCGCGGCGAGCGCATGCACCTGAACTACGGGCACACGCTGGGCCACGCCCTGGAGGCGCTCGGTGGGTACGAGCGCTGGCGGCACGGCGAGGCCATTGCGCTCGGCATGACGTTCGCGGCTGCCCTCGCTGCGGAGCTCGGGATGGAGAACTGGATGGGCGAGCACCGCCGTGTTCTGGAAGCGCTCGGTCTGCCGACGCGCGGGGCGGGCGAGCCGCTGCAAGCCCTGCTCGAGGTCATGGCCGGCGACAAGAAGTACGACGCGGGACTGCGATTCGTGGTGCTCGAAGCGCCGGGTCGTCCGAAGGTCGTGACCGATGTGCCGCCTGAAGCGATCGCCGCCGCCTACGAGTGGATCAAGTGAGCGCGCCGTTGGTGCTGGTGGTCAACGGGCCGAACCTCGACAAGCTCGGTACACGGCAGCCGGAGGTCTACGGCTCGACCACGCTCGCGCAGCTCGAGGACGGCCTGCGCGCCGAAGCGCAAGAGTTGGGGCTGGCCGTCGAGTTCTTCCAGTCCAACGACGAGGACGAATTAATGAAGGCGGTGTCCGACGCGCCCGCCAAGGGCGCTGCGGCGATCCTCATCAACCCCGCAGCCCTCAGCCACTTCTCGTATCCGCTGCGCGAGGCACTCGCGGCCACCGAGTTGCCGGTCGTGGAGGTCCACATCTCCAACATCCATGCGCGTGAGCCGTTCCGCAGGCTCTCGCTCGTCTCAGGAGTCGCGAAAGGCGTTATCGCCGGACTCGGCGTGAACGGGTACACCCTCGCGCTCGAAGCGATCGCCGGTATGGTAGGAGTCCCCCAAAAGGGGGTTCCGACCACATGAATTCCAGGGGGATGCGAATGACCAGGGCCCGGCGCAACCGGATCCGTGAGCAACTGCCGGTGCTCGGCGCCGATTCGATGCTCGTCACCAAGCTCGTCAACGTTCGGTATCTCACCGGCTTTTCCGGTTCGGCGGGCGTCGTCCTCGTCGGAGCGGAGGATGTGTTCTTCACCGACTCGCGCTACGAGGAACAATCCGCGCGCGAGGTGGCCGACTGCCGGCGCGTGATCCCGCCGAAGGAGGGCGACAAGGTGCTCGCCGCTGAGATCGGCGCTGCGGGGATCTCCAAGCTCGCGATCGAAGCTTCGCACGTCACCCTCGCGACCGCGCGCCAGTGGGGGGAGAACATGCCCTCCGTCGAGCTGGTCGAGACGTCCGGCGTCGTCGAGGAGCTCCGGAAGGTCAAGGACGCGACCGAGGTGGAGGCACTCCGCCGGGCGTCCGCGATCGGCGACGAAGGGCTGCGCCAGCTGCTTCCGCGGCTGCGCGAAGGGATGACAGAGGTCGAAACCGCGGCCGAGCTCGAGGATGCGATGCGCCGCGCGGGCTCGGAGGGTCTGTCTTTCCCGACGATCATCGCGTTCGGCGAGCAGGCGGCGGAGCCGCACCACAGCCCGACCGAGCGTCGGTTGCGCCGGGGCGACCTCATCAAGCTGGACTTCGGCGCGACCAAGGACGGCTACCACTCCGACATGACCCGAACGATCGCCTTCGGCGACCCGGCTCCGGAGCTCGAGAAGATCTACGAGATCGTCCGATCCGCCCAGCAAGCAGGCGTCGAAGCGGTGGCTGCCGGGAAGAGCGGCGAGGAGGTCGACGCCGCGGCGCGCAGCATCGTCGAGGCCGCCGGCCACACGTTCGGCCACGGGACCGGCCACGGGTGCGGACTCGAGGTGCATGAGGCGCCGGGGATCCGCCGCGGCAGCGACGATGTGCTCGCTCCCGGCATGGCGGTCACGGTCGAGCCGGGGATCTACGTTCCCGGTCTGGGCGGCGTTCGGATCGAAGACCTCGTCATCGTGACGGACGACGCGTGCGACGTCCTCACCTGCTCACCCAAAGAACTGGTCCGCGTCTAGCCGTGCCGCTCGGACATCTCGGTGTCAGCGTCCCCGATCTCGCGATCGCGAAGGCGTACTACGACGAGCTCATGCCGCTGATCGGCTACGAGCCGTTCGTAGCGTCCGACGATCAGTTCTCGTATCAGCCCGTTCAGGGTAAGCCGGGCACGCGGATCTTCTTCTACCCCACGCTCGAAGCGGGTGACTACTCGCGTCATCGTCCGGGCCTGCAGCATCTCGCGTTCATGGTGTTGACGCGTGCTGCGGTCGACGCGGTCCATGCATGGGTTGAGGCGCGCGGCGAGGAGGTCGTTCACCCGCCGAAGGAGTGGCCCGAGTACCACGAGGGCTACTACGCAACGTTCTGGCTCGATCCGCACGGATTCATGCTCGAGGCGGTCTGCCACCGCGACCAGTCGATGCGCTGAGCCGGTAGAATCCCGCGCCTATGGCTTCCACGAACGATCTCAAGAACGGGATGGTCCTCCTCATCGAGGGGAACCTGTGGCAGGTGCTGTTCTTCCAGCATCACAAGCCGGGCAAGGGTCAGGCCGTCGTCCGCACCAAGCTTCGCAACGTGAAGACCGGCGCGGTCGTCGAGCGAACGTTCAACGCCGGGGTGAAGGTCGATCAGGCGATCCTGGACAAGCGCGAGATGACCTACCTGTACCACGACGGCGACAACCTGGTCTTCATGGACTCCAGTACCTACGACCAGATGCCGATCGAGCAGTCGGTCCTGGGCGACGGCACCCAGTGGCTCGTCGAGAACCAGCAGGTGATGGTCGCGATGTACGAGGGCAAGCCGATCTCCGTCGAGCTGCCCGCGTCGGTCGAGTTGTCGATCAAGCACACCGACCCAGGGATCAAAGGCGACCGCGTCTCCGGTGCGACGAAGATCGCTACCCTGCAGACGGGCGCGACGCTCCAGGTGCCGCTGTTCGTCGAGACCGGCGACAAGGTGAAGGTCGACACGCGCACCGGCGAGTACCTGACGCGGGTTCAGTAGGGGAGCGTCGTGCTCCCGCGCACCAAGGCTCGCAAGCGCGCTTTGGACATCCTCCACGCAGCCGACTCGCTGGATCGTCCGGTGCTCGAGGTGCTGGCAGAGAATCCGGACGCGAAGGAATTCACCCGCGAGCTCGTTTCGGGCGTCGTCGAGCATCGCGAGGAGCTCGACGAGCTGATCCGCCGCTACGCCGATCGCTGGGTGCTCGAGCGTATGCCGATCGTGGACCGGAACCTCCTGCGGATGGGGATCTTCGAGCTGCTGCACCGGCCCGAGATCCCGCCGGGGGTGACGATCAACGAAGCGGTGGAGCTGGCGAAGCTACTCTCGACCGAGGACTCGGGCCGTTTCGTGAACGGGCTGCTGGGCCGGGTCGCGCGGGAGCACGCCGGAGGCTGAGACGGCGGCGGGGCGTACCGCTTCAAGGTCGCTCGATCTCGCGGAGGATGTCTTCCGGCACGTTGCCGCCGACGTGGCAGAGTCTATGAGTCCCGAAGCGCAGAGCGCGGCTCGTCATCGCCGTTTCCGGACATCGACGCTCTCCCCGGCGCCGGCGAAAAGGGTCAGCCCGTTGCGTGGCCGAACGGCGTCGATGAGGCGCTCATCGCTCATGACGTGGACCTCCGGCCACAGAACGGTTCGCTCGATCGATCCATCGACCACTGCGCCGCTCCCGATGACGTTGTGGCCGCCCGACGCCGCCATGTTCGCGGCGTGATAATCGGCCAGCGTCCCGCAGTCGAAGAAAGGGGCTTCGCTGACGACGAGATCGAGACGGCCGGCCTCGGCCGCTTGCGCCCAGCAGACCTCATAGAGCCCACCGGGCTCGGGCTCGAGCTTCGACACGTCAGACCACGGCATCAGCGCCGTTCCGCTGTAGCGGAGGGCGCCGAAGTCGCCACGCTTAGGGTCGAGCACGCACAGCAGACGGATGCTCGTGCGGTCCCATGTTGCGAGGAAGTCG
>JBKKCR010000269.1:0-3695 GCA_046712825.1 Actinomycetota bacterium
CATGTAAGCATGATAACACATACCGCTTACACGATTACATGCTGAAAAGCTGTGCGGCGCCACGGATCGGATCGCCGACCAGGGATATGGAACCCGCGTGAAGTGTCGTTGGTGTCCATCGCTCGAGTAGGTCGGGGCAATGCGGCGCAGAGCCGGCGCGGCTGGCGTCGTCGACGGACCGGCCGATCCCGAGCACATCGCCGAGGAGGCCTCGAGCCTTTCGGTCCAGTCGGCACAGGTCGTCGGAAAGCAAGACCATGCCCCCCGAGACCGCGACGGCGTGAGACCAGGCGAGCCGCTGCCGCTCGGTCAGCCGCGTCCCGCTGCGCAACACGAGGCAGTCGGGATCGTTGAGCCACAAGCGGCGATGCATGAAGGACCGTGCGAGCAGGTTGCGCCAGGCGTTGAGGATCGCCGGGGCATCGTCGGTGCCGCCTCCCACCGAACGGCGCGGCTTCCAGTGTGGAGCGACGTCGGGTCCGATCCGCATACCGTCGACCACGCCGATGCAAGGCCCGAGCGGAGCACCGCACCCGAGGATGAACGCCTGGTCGCCTGCTCCGCGCCGCAAAGCGTCGTACCCCAGGCGCACACGTTCCGCCGGGGTTCGGGACGGATCCTGCGCCCGACCGGGGAGAGCAGGCGCGTACGTGAAGTCCAGCTTCAAGTAGCGCCAGCCCATGCCGACCAGCGTGTGGGCAAGCGTTTCCAGATGGGACAGCACCTCGGGATGGGTCGTATCCAGAACGTGCTGCTCTCCGCTCCACGCCGGGTTTATCAGGCCCACAACGGGCGCGCCCGAGGGGCTGCGGACGATCCACTCCGGATGCTCGGCCGCTAGCTGCGACACGGGTGAAACTAGGAAAGGAGCGAGCCAGAGGCCCGGCGTGAAACCGGCGTCGGCGATATCCGCCGCGATCTGCTCCAGCGGAGATGGGAAGGCGTCCGAGCATCGCAACCAGTCGCCGATCTGGGTCTGGTAGCCGTCGTCGAGCTGGAATACCTCGATCGGCCATTCCCCGGCGCATGCGAGGTTGGTTCGCAACACCTCCTCGGTCACACCCCGGAAGTACTGGTACCAGGAACACCATCCGACTCGATAGCTCGCGTCGCGGCGGGCGCGTGAGGCCTGTCCCGCCCATGCCGCCCAACGCTGGAGCAGCTCGGCGGGCTCGCCCGTCTCGATCCGGATCGCGTGCAGCGTGCGGCTTTCCCCGGGCGCGAGGACGGCTCCGCCCAAGTATGCCTTGGCCTCGAGCTCGGCTCCACGGACGCGGAACGTGCCGTCGTGGCGGTCGCCGCCTTCGAAGCCCATGCACAGAGCGCCGTCGTCGTCTCCGACGAGCGTGACCAGCTCGCTGCGCGGCTCGGGCGGATCGATCCCCGCGCCTTCAGGATCCAGCAACGCGCCGCCGGCTCTGCGCGATCGGCGCATACGGGTCGGAACCTCTGCCGGGATCGGACCGCCGCCGGATGGCGACCACGATTGCCACCCGTTGCGGAACTGGTGCTTCGGCGCCCGACCGGTGATGCGCCACCGGAGGAGAACCCGATGGACCTCGACCGCGGACGAGCTCTCGTTGGCGACCGACCAGGTGACCACACCGCCATCCTGGTTCGTCTCGACGACGCAGCCCGCCGGCGCTTCGGAGGCGAGAAACTCGAGATCCATTCTCCGCTCGTCCGCCGGCTTTGAGATATCGCTCGATGGATCGGGCGATCGAAGGTCTGGCGGGGTCTAGGAGGTCACACCATCGCCTGGCCGCCGTTGGCGCGCCAGATGTTGCCCGTCGAGAAGCGAGACGCGTCGGATGCGAGGTACAGGATCAGGTACGCCTGGTCGATCGGCTCTCCGACGATGCCGAGGGGTGAAAGCTTCTTCATCCGTCCGACGAACGCGTCGTAGCGCTCCTGGTTGATCGAGCCGTCGGGCTCGTAGATGTGCCGCGCGGTGAAGCCCGACACCGTCATGCCCGGCGCGACCGTGTTCACGCGGATCCCGTAACGGCCGACCTCGAACGCGAGCGTCTTGGTCATCTGCGCGACGCCGGCCTTGGTGATCGCGTACACGCCGTACGCCGGCGCCGGCGTGTCGATCGCCGTCGACGACACGTTGATGATCGAGCCCGACCCCTGCGGCTGCATCACCCGGATCGCCGCCTGGCAACCGAACAGAACGCCCTTGAGGTTGACCGAGATCACCTTGTCGAGCTCGGCCTCGGTCGCCTCGGCGAGCTTGCCGTCCGAGGCGATCCCGGCGACGTTGGCCATGACGTCCAGCCGGCCGAACTCGGCGACCGCCCGGTCGATGAGCGCGTCGACCTCGTCCTTCGATGAGATGTTCACGCGCTGGACGACCGCCTTGCCCCCGGCCTCGGTGATGAGCTTGACCGTCTCCTCGGCCGCGCCCTCGTCGATGTCTCCGCACACCACGTTGGCGCCGGCGCCGGCCAGCACCTCGGCCGTCGCGCGCCCGATGCCGCTCCCGGCCCCGGTGACCACCGCGGTGCGACCGGAGAGGTTGAAGATCGAAAGCGCGTCCATCTGGAGAACCCCCGTTCGAAATCTAACGACCCGTCAGATATCGGAGCATAGCCTCGGGCTTGACGCCGGTTCCAGGGGAGTCTACCTTAGGATTTGCGATTGTGACCACTCGTTCGCTATAGCGAACGCACCTGATAGGAGGCGCCGACCGGCAACGGCGGCGACCCGAGCGGGAGGGAAACGATGGAGAGCGTGCGGCCCGTCGAGGACCCGTTCTCGAGCATCGAAGAAGCGATCGAAGCGATCCGTCGCGGCGAGATCGTGATCGTCGTGGACGATCCCGATCGCGAGAACGAAGGCGACTTCATCATGGCCGCCTCCAGGATCACCCCCGAAGCGGTCAACTTCATGGTCACCCACGGACGCGGCCTGCTCTGCCTTCCGGTGACCGACGAGCGAGCGGCGCGGCTCGGCTTCCGTCCGATGGTCGAGGACGATCGCCACGGCGACGGCACCGCGTTCACGGTTTCGATCGATCTCGCCGACCCGCCGGGAAACACCGGGATCTCCGCGCCCGACCGGTCACGCTGCATCGAGCGCGCCGTCGCCGCCGACGCGAGCCTCGAGGAGTTCCGCACGCCCGGCCACGTCTTCCCGCTACGCGCGCGGCCCGGAGGCGTACTTGAGCGCGCCGGCCACACCGAAGCGGCCGTCGACCTCGCCCGCCTGGCGGGGTTCGAGCCCGCCGGCGCCATCTGCGAGATCATGAACGCCGACGGGTCGATGGCACGCCTCGAGGATCTGATCGAGGTCGCGCGAACCCACGGCCTTCTCTTGGTCACGATCGCCGACCTGATCGCCTACCGGCTCCGCCACGAGATCCATGTGCGCCGCATGGCCGAAGCGGAGATCCCGACGCCGTACGGACCGTTCCGCGCGCTCTGCTACGAGTCGTGGCTCGACGGGCGGCAGCACTTGGCGCTCATCTACGGCGCGCCCGAGGGCAAGCCCGAGGCGCTCGTGCGGATGCACTCCGAATGCCTCACCGGCGACGTCTTCGGCAGCCTTCGATGCGACTGCGGCACGCAACTCCAGGAGGCGATGCGCGTCATCGCGACCGAAGGGGAGGGCGTGATCGTCTACATCCGCGGCCACGAAGGGCGCGGCATCGGGATGATGCACAAGCTCCGCGCGTACGGCTTGCAGGACGC
>JBKKCR010000270.1:0-5577 GCA_046712825.1 Actinomycetota bacterium
GCGCGGCGTGGATCTGGCAGCCACGGCCTATCTGTCCACGTTGTCACGGCGATGCGCTGACTTGGTCCGAGGTGAGCGGTGCCGGCCGGGTCGCATCCTGGACAGCACTGCATCCGCCGGTCCTCGCTGTCTGGGCGGACAAGCTGCCATTCGTGATCCTCCTCGTCGAGCTCGACGATTCGCCCGGCGTGCGGATGATCGGCCAGCTCGTCGACGATGCGGGGGAGCTGCTGCGAACCAACGGCGAGCCCGAAGGGATCGCGATGGGCGCGCCGGTCGCGCTGCGCTGGCGCGTGGACGAGGCGGGTCAGACGCTTCCTGCTTGGACGGTCGAGTAGTTACGCGGTGGCGCCGAAGGGCCAGCGGACCTCGTACGTGATCCCGAGGGCGTAGCCACGCTGGGAGCTGAAGTACAGGCGGGATCCGTCCGGCGAGAAGCAGATGCTCGAGATCTCCGACTCGGTCGGGATCGGAGAAGGGGAATCGAAGCCGTGCTGGGGTCCGGTCGCCCGGACGATGGGGGCCACGATGTTGTCGGGCGTGATGATCACGATCTCCATGTTCCCGCCGTCCTCGGCCACGAAGATATCGCCGGAGCGCGAGACGATGATGTTGTCGACGCCCGTCAGATTCGGGTTCGCGTGGTCCTCGGCGTCGTAGAGCAGATCCATCGTCTGGGTCGCCGTGAAGTACCGCCAGACCCGGTTGTCGCCCTTGGTCGTCACGTAGACGATCCCGTCGTCGTAGAAGCACCCCTCGCCGCCTTCGAACGGCGTCGAGGCCGGGGCCTGATAGCGCGTCGAAACATTCAGTGCTTGGGGGTCGGGAACCGACTGCCATACAACGGCCCACGGTCCGCTCGCCGGGCCGACGAGTTGCGCCGCCGCGAGCGATCCCGCTCCGAGGTCGGCCGGCGTCCCGGTGAACGTCGAAGGCGTGAACCGATAGAAGCGTCCGTCGGAGACGTCCTCGGTCAAGTAGACCTGGTTCGTCGTCGGATCGACGGCAGCGGCCTCGTGCTTGAAGGCTCCGAGCGCGTCGCGGCGTTTCGCTGCCACGATGCCGTGCGGGTCGCACTCCCAAACCTTGCCGGCGGATGAGGTTGCGCCGCCGCGGATCGAGTCGTCGAACTCCTCGCACGATAGCCAGGTTCCCCAGGGCGTCGCGCCTCCGGCACAGTTCGTACGCGTGTTCTTGAGCACGGCCTTCGCTGCGACGATCTTTCCCGAAGCGTTGAAGCGGATCCCGCTGGCGCCGCCGAGCCGCTGGGGGGGATCGGGGATGAGGCTGTCGGTCGACGGGGTCTCGCTGTTGACGACCAGCACCCATCCGCCGCCGCTCGGGAAGCAATGGGCGCCGTCCGGGAAGACCGGCCAAGGGTAGAGCGTCCCCGGAACCGGCAGGCCGGATCGGGCGATCACCCGCGACGTGAAGCCGGCCGGGAGCCGGAGCCCACGCGGGTCGGGGGGGAGCAGCGGACCGTACGGGCTCGGTCCGGGAACCGCCGGGGCCGCGAAGACCCGCTCCCAGAAGCCCGGCCCGAGCGCAACCGCGCCGACCGTAGCCAGCCCGGCCTTCAAGAACTCGCGACGTTTCATCGATGCCCTGTCCGCATTGATGTGAGGTATACGACGGGCGCCCGCCCGTTCCCTGCCGACCGAAAGAGAAGGGCGCCGTTGCCGGCGCCCCCTCGCGGTCTCGCGGGGTCTAGATCAGACCCTTCACCTCGTCCATCGTGAAGGCGCGCAGGGTTTCGGTGCTGGCGTTTCCGCGACCGGCGATCCCCAGCGCGATCTTGGCGATCGCTTCGTCGTTCGGCGCCTCGACGACCGACACCATGTCGTACTGACCCATGGTGACGTAGGTGCCGATCTCCTTGCCGCCCGCGGCTTTGATGCGATCCACCCCGTCCGCATACCGTGCGGCCAGGTCCTTCGCCTTCGTGCGACCTTGGTCGGTCCACCGGAACAACGTCACGTACACCGGCATATGGATCCTCCCTCCACTCGGCTTCACCCCGATTCCACTCCTCCGGGGTCGGTCCATACAATGTGACGACCCGTCAGGTTTTCTCAGGAGGCGTCATGCTTGAGGCGCGCACGTTGTGGGAACTCATCGAGAAGCGGGCGGAGGCAACGCCGGACGCGCGTTTGGTCGTCGACGAGCGCGGCGAGTCGCTCACGTTCGGAATGTTCCGAGAACGGGCCGGGCGAACGGCCGCGGGATTGCTCGCGATGGGCGTTCACGAAGGGACTGTGGTCTCGTGGCAGCTCCCGTCGTGGAAGGAGTCGATCGTGCTCGTCGCCGCGCTGTCGCGGCTCGGCGCGGTGCAGAACCCGATCCTGCCGATCTATCGCGAGCGCGAGGTCGGGTTCATCGTGCGACAGGCTCGGTCGAAGCTGTTGTTCGTGCCGTCGGAGTTCCGCGGGTTCGACTTCGCCGAGATGGCGCGCACGATCGCCGACGGTGTCGAAGGCTTGTCCGTGAAGGTCTCGGATCGCGCGCTCCCCGACGGTAGCCCGCTCGCGCTCGAGCCGCCGCCGAACGCGAGCGCCGAACCGCCGGTTCGCTGGCTCTTCTACACCTCGGGCACCACGGCCGATCCGAAGGGCGCGCAGCACACCGACGCGACGATCGCCGCCGCCGCGCGCGGGATGGCCGAGCGGCTCGGGCTCACCGAGCAGGATCGTCACTCGCTCGTGTTCCCGTTCACGCACATCGGCGGGATCATCTGGCTGTTCTCGGGGCTGATGTCGGGCTGCACGAACATCCTCGACGAGGCGTTCAACCCCGAGACCACGATCCCGCTGCTCCAGCGCGAGGGAGTGACGCTCGCCGGATCGGGGACGTTCTTCCACCTCGCATACCTCAAGGCGCAGCGCGAGAACGCGTCGCAGCCGCTGTTCCCCAACGTGCGCGCGTACCCGGGCGGCGGCGCGCCGAAGCCGCCGCAGCTGCACTACGACCTCAAGAAGGAGCTCGGTGGCACCGGCATCGTCTCCGGATACGGGCTCACGGAGTCGCCGATCCTCACGATGGCCCGGTTCGACGACTCGGACGAGGCGCTGGCCAATACCGAGGGCTCCGCGATGCCCGGCGTCGAGCTGCGCGCGGTGACGCTCGAGGGCAAGGTTGCCGGCATCGGCGAGGAAGGCGAGATCCGCGCGAAGGCGCCGCAGATGATGAAGGGCTACCTGGACTCCTCGCTCGACGCGGACGCGTTCGACGATGAGGGGTGGTTCCGCACCGGCGACCTCGGGCGGATCGACGCCGAGGGCAACGTGACGATCACCGGCCGCCTGAAGGACATCATCATCCGCAAAGGCGAGAACATCAGCGCGAAAGAGGTCGAGGACCTGCTCTTCACCCACGCGAAGGTCGCCGACGCGGCGGTTATCGGCGTGCCCGACCCGTCGAGCGGCGAGCGGGCTATCGCGGTCGTGGCGCTGAAAGACGCCGGCGACCCGCTCGGCTTCGACGAGATGGGCGCGTTCCTGAAGGAGAACGGCTTGCGCGCGCAGGCGACCCCCGAGCAGCTCGAGATCGTCGACGCGCTCCCGCGGAACCCCTCGGGCAAGGTGCTGAAGCAGGATCTACGCAAGCGGTACGGATCGTGAGCCCGTCCGAGACCGTTCTCCTCACGTTCGACGGTCCGGTCGCGGTGGTCACCATGAATCGTCCCGACCGTCACAACGCGTTCAACGACGAGATGGACCTTCGCTTCTTCGAGGTGCTCGCCGAGGTGGGCGACCGGACGGACGTGCGCTGCGTCCTGTGGCGCGGAGAAGGGAAGTCATTCTCCTCCGGGCGCGACACCAAAGAGCTCGGTATGCGCGCGAAAGGGGAGAGCGACCTCGAGTTCATCGAGGCCGGCCACATCAGGACGAAGCTGCTGTGGACCATGCCGGTGCCGATCGTCGCGGCTTTGAAGGGGTGGGCGCTCGGAGGATCGTTCGAACGCGCGTTGCTGTGCGACATCCGCATCGCGTCGAGCGACACGAAGATGGCGCTGCCCGAGGTCGGGCACGGCGTGATCCCCGACTCCGGCGGCACCGCACGGATCTTCCAGATGGCCGGGCATGGGCTCGCCGCCGACATGGCGCTGACCGGCCGGGTGATCTCCGCCGACGAAGCGCTCCAGCATGGGATCGTGTCGCGGGTCGTCGCGCCCGAGGCGCTGGACGCCGAGGCGCTGGCGCTCGCGCACGAGATCGCGAAACGATCTCCGCTCGCGGTGAAGTTCTCGCGGGCCGTGCTCTCTGGTTTGGCGACTCCCGAGGTCGAGCGCTCCATGCACGAGGAGATGCTCGGCCAGACGGTGGTGTTCGGGTCCGAGGACTACAAGGAGCTAAAAGCGGCGCGCACCGAAGGCCGCAACCCCAAGTTCCGCGGCCGCTAACTGCTCGGCCGGTTTCCCGACAAGTATCGCCTTCAGGTCATCTTCGGCGTCGATCGGCTCGACGGCATGGTAAGTCTGTTGCATTTGGCGGTGCTCTATGCGTCGAAACGCAACAGCAGCCGAGCGGATCGGCTTGTCAGCCCGCTCGCATCCCGGCAGCACGGGCTCATCGCGCGCGCCCAGGCGATTGAGCTCGGCGTCACCAAGCACGAAGTCGCATGGCGCATTCGCGCCGGACGGTGGGACCCGCTCTTCCCGAAGGTGTACCGGCTCGCCGGCGTGCCGGCGACGTGGCGTCAGTTCGCCATGGCCGCGTGTCTGCACTGGGGTCGGGGCACGGTGATCTCACATCGTGCGGCGGCGAGGCTCGGGGCTCTAGACAGATTCAAGAACGCGAGGGTGGAGGTCTCCGTGAACAGGAAGCGCAACCGCTCCAGGTCGCCCAAGGTCAGGATCCACTGGCTGGCCGAACCGATCCCCGACGAGGACGTGACCACGATCGATGGCATCCCGGTTACCAAGCCGGCGAGGACGATCCTCGACCTCGCAAGTACCGAACCCGACGCGATGGTTGAGCGGTGCCTCGATGAGGCGTTGAGACGCCGACTCGTCTCGCTGCCCTTTCTCGAGCGATGGCTGGCCGATCCACGGAGGGCGAGGCATCGCGGTGCTGCAGTTCTCCATCGACTTATCGAGGATCGCGCCACGCGGGGCGTGACGGAGAGTCCCCTCGAGGCTCGGGCTCTCGAGTTACTGAGGGAATCCGAACTTCCGATCCCGAGGCTCCAGTACGTCGTGGAGCACGAAGGCCGGTTCGTCGGACGCGTCGACATGGCCTATCCGGAGAAGCGGGTCGCGCTCGAGATCGACGGCTTCCAGTTCCACGACACGCGTCACGGTTTCGACGCCGAGCGAGCGCGGGGGAACGACCTACAGGCGCTCGGTTGGAAGGTGCTGCGGATCACAGCGCAGCATCTCGAACAGCATCCGGAGCAGGTCGCCGAGTGGGTCCGCCGAGCGTTGGCCGACGCTCAGCCGATCGGACAGTCGCCTCTACCGCTCTAACTCGAGGTCGAGCGCGGCGAGCCGCCGGACGAACAGGCTGGGGACGTACCGCGTGCCCTGCGGCTCGCCGGCGACCCGGAAGGACGAGGTTCGTGCGAGCAGCCGCTCGAGCA
>JBKKCR010000271.1:0-3407 GCA_046712825.1 Actinomycetota bacterium
CGATCACGGGGGCGATCGAGAGCACGGTGAGGTTGTCGAGTCGCTTCTCGGCGGGGATCGGAAGCGTGTTGGTGACAACGACTTCCTTGATCGGCGCGTTCTTTATCCGGTCGATGGCGGGGTCGGAAAGGATGCCGTGGGTAGCGGCGGCGAAGACTTCCTCGGCGCCGGATGCCATGAGCACTTCGGCGCCGCCGGTGATCGTGCCGGCCGTGTCGATCATGTCGTCCACGAGGACGCAGCGCTTCCCGGCAACTTCACCCACCACCTCGAGCGTCTCGGATACGTTGCGCTGATCGGGGCGGCGCCGCTTGTGCAGGAATGCGACGGCGGCGTGGAGGCGACTGGCGAACTTCTCCGCGACCCGAACGCGGCCGGAGTCCGGCGACACGATCACGAGGTCGTCTCCGAACTTGTCGCCCAGGTAGTCGGCGAGCAACGGCAGCGCGGTCAGGTGGTCGACCGGCTTGTCGAAGAAGCCCTGGATCTGAGAGGTATGGAGGTCGACGGTGAGGACTCGATCCGCACCGGCGACGGTGAGGATGTCGGCGACGAGGCGGCTCGTGATGGGCTCACGGCCTCGGGTCTTCTTGTCCTGGCGGGAGTAACCGTAGAACGGGATCACGGCGCTGATCCGTTTCGCCGACGCGCGCTTGGCCGCGTCGATCATGATCAGCTGCTCCATGATCCACTTGTTGATCGGATCCGAGTGGGTCTGGAAGACGAAGACGTCCGCCCCGCGGACGTTCTCCTCGAAACGGAAGTAGATCTCGCCGTTCGCGAAGTCGCCGATCTCGACTTCCGCGCACGCGATGCCGAGGTCGGTGGCGATCTCCTGTGCGAGCTCGGAACTCGAGCGGCCGGCCGCGAACACCATCCGCTTCTTCGTCGAGATCTCCAGACCGCTCACTTCCGGCGTCCCCCCTTGCTGGTCTTCGGCTTCGGTTTGGGCTTGCGCTTGCGGATCGTTCGCGCCGGCGCCCCAAGCGCGACCCCGCCCGGCGGGATGTCGCGGCTGACGACCGAGCCGGCTCCGGTCACGGCGCCCTTCCCCACGGTGACGGGCGCCACGAGCATCGTATCGCTTCCGATGAGGACGTCGTCCTCGATGACCGTCCTGGATTTCTTCCCGGTCTCGCCGTCGTAGTTGCAGGTGATCGTGCCCGCGCCGATGTTCACGTTCTTCCCGATATCGGCGTCGCCGATGTAGGACAGGTGCGGGACCTTGCTGCCTTTGCCGATGCGGCTCTTCTTGACCTCGACGTAGGTTCCCGCCTTGGACCCTTCCTCGAGCACGGCCCCCGGACGCAGATACGCGAACGGGCCGACCTGCGCGCCGGCACCAACCTCGGCCTCTTTCGCGACCGCGTTGAGGATGGTGGCGCGATCGCCGACCGTCGTGTCCACCAGCCGCACGTTCGGGCCGATCTCCGCCCCTTCGCCGATCGAGGTCTTGCCGTGCAGGTGCGTCATCGGGTGGAGCGCGGTGTCACGGCCGATCGTGACGCCGGCATCGATGAACGTCGTCGCTGGATCGATGATGGTCACCCCGTCGAGCATGTGCCGGACGTTGATCCGACGGCGCATCAGCGCGGCGATATCGGCGAGCTCGACGCGGGAATTCGCACCGAGCGCCTCCGTGTGATCTTCCGCTGTGTATGCCTCGACGGGCTCACCTTTCTCTTTGAGCACCGCGACCACGTCGGTCAGATAGAACTCCTGCTGCGCGTTGGTACGGTCGATCTTCGTGAGGGCGGCGCGAAGGGCTGCGCGGTCGAATACCCAGACGCTGGTGTTGACCTCTTTCGTCGTGCGCTCGGTTTCGTCGGCGTCTGCGTGTTCGACGATCCTTTCGACGGAGCCGTCGCGCCCTCGGATGATCCGGCCGTAACCAGTCGGATCCTCGAGCTCGGCGGTCAGGAGTGTGGCCGCCGCGCCGGTCGCGCGGTGGTGCTCGATGAGCTGCTGCAGGGTGTCGGTGGTGAGGAGCGGCGAGTCGCCGGGCAGGATCAGGACGTCGCCGGAGAACTTGCCGAGCGCATCGTCACCTACGCGTGCGGCGTCGGCGGTGCCGAGCTGCTTCTCCTGAGCTGCGAACACGAGCTTCTTCTTGGTTACCGCCTTCACCGCCTGTTTCACCTCGTCTGCGCCCCGCCCGACCACGACGACGGTACGACCCGTTGCGAGCGGCTCGACGGTCTCCAAGACGTAGCCGAGGAGCGGTTTCCCGCAGAGCGCGTGAAGGACCTTCGGCGTCGAGGACTTGAAGCGCTTGCCCTCCCCGGCGGCGAGGACGATCGCGGCGAGCGGGCGCGTCTTGCCGTGCATGCGATTCAAACCGCGCGTTGCCACTCGCCGAGGATGGGATCGAAGTGGGCGGACTGAAGGGTGGCTGGGCCCTCAGGAGTCGAACCTGAACCCTCGGAGTCAAAGTCCGAGATGCTCGCCACATTTACACCAGAGCCCAGTGAACGCACGATTCCCTCGTTTTCGCGACTCGCTCGAAGTCGTGTCGTGATTGTAAGACACCACCGAGCATAGAGGAGCGACACAAGCCGGCCGTGCCCGAACGTCCCTGTGTTGAAGGGGTTTCTAGCGCTCGACGATCCGAACTCCGCGGTCGAGCGAGCGGATCACCCAGACGCGATCGATCCGTGAACGAACGCGCCCGGCGATCTCCTCCGCGTGCGCCTCGTCGCGCGCCAGGCCGCACCAGGCCGAGCCGCTTCCACTCATCACGGCGCCGAGCGCGCCCGCCTCGAGCAAGGCTTCGCGTACGGAACCGAGCGACGGCAGCAACGACATCGCTGCCGGCTCGAGATCGTTCCGCAGGGAATCGCCCACACGCTCGACTTCGCCGCGCGCCAGCGCATCGGCCAAGGCCGAAGGATCGCTTTCCACACCGGGGGAACCGAGCGAATCGAAGCGGGCATAAACCTCGGCGGTCGATAGCGGTTCGGGAGGCATCGCGATCACCCAGCACAGTTCGGAGCGAAGCACGAGCGGCGCGAGCGCCTCACCGGCTCCTCGGACGACGAGCGCGCCTCCGCGTACGCAGAACGGCACATCCGCACCCAGACCTGCGCCGATCTTCTCCAGTGCCTTCCGCGATATCCCGCATCTCCACAGTTCGTTCAAGCCGATCAACGTGGCCGCCGCATCGGATGACCCACCGCCGAGCCCGGCACCGGACGGGATCTGTTTCGTCAGTGCGATCGCCGCCCCCTCGGACCGGCCGGCGGCCGCAACGAATGCCCGCACCGCCCGAACGACGATGTTCGACTCGTCCTCGGGTGCGGCGCCGGGCGGGGAGACGTCGAGCGAGACCACGTCGGCCGGCTCGAGCGAGATCTCGTCGACCAAGGAGACGGACTGCATCACCGACTCGAGGTCGTGTAAGCCGTCCG
>JBKKCR010000272.1:0-3172 GCA_046712825.1 Actinomycetota bacterium
GAGAAGCGGTCGGTCAGCCCGATGCCGCCGATCGTCGCCGTGGCCGAGGTGACGGGGGCGCTCGAGCCGGGAACGATCGTCGTCGACGAGTCGATCACCTCGACGCTCGGCGTGCGTTCCACGCTGAAGCTCTCCGAGCCCGACACCTATTTCTTCACGCGCGGCGGCGGGCTGGGGTTCGGGCTGCCGGCGTCCATCGGCGTGAAACTGGCTCGCCCCGACCGGCCGGTCGTCGCGATCGTGGGGGACGGCACGACGCTGTACACGCCGCAGGCGCTCTGGACGATGGCGCACCATCAGGTTCCCGTGGTCGCGGTCGTCCTGAACAACGCGTCGTATCTGATCCTCAAGTCGGGGCTCGCCGGTATGCAGGGGAAGGCCGTGAAGAACGACGTGTGGCCGGCGATGGACCTCGTCGACCCGAGGGTGGACTTCCTCGCTCTGTCGCGAGCCTTCGACGTCCCCGCCGAGCGGGTCGAGACGGCTTCCGACATCGCTCCCGCCATCCGCAAGGCGATGGCCTCCGGCGGCCCCGCGCTCGTCGAGGTCGTCGTCGACGGCCGCCTCGGCGCGTGAGCGGGATCACGCCGCGGTGACCGAGCAGACCGCCGGGATCGAGCCACGCGCTGCGCGCGTCGCGGAAGCGATCGCTAATCAAGATGCGTTCTTCGCCGACTCGTTCCCCGGCATGCTCGGCGTGCGGATCGTGGAGGCCGGGCCGGGTCACTGTGTCGCCACGCTCGAAGTGGGCAGCAGCGTCAAGCATCCGGGCGGCTACGCGCACGGCGGCGCGCTGGCCGGGTTCGGAGATACCGCAGCTGCGTGGGCGACCTTTCCGACGCTCGACGAGGGTGAGTTCTTCACCACGATCGAGTTCAAGGCCAACTTCATCACCGGGGTGAACCGCGGGAACCTGCGTGCGGAAGCGACCTCGGTCCATCGTGGACGCCGAACGATGGTGCTCGAGGTTCACGTGACGACCGACGACGCCGAGCGGCGCCCTGTCGCGATGATGATCGTAACCCAGGCGATCTTGAAGACGCCGGGTGCGACCGGCGGCGCCGAGGTGCCGCCGGAGGGCTGATGCCGAAACGAGCTTCGGCGCCGCGGCTCAGCGCGCGCGCTTTCCTCCAACAAGTTGCGGACGAGCTGCCGTCCCATCTGCCTCCGCGCCTGCGCGACTTCTCGTCTGAGCAATGGGGCCGCTTCTACAAGGTTTGGTACGGCGACGAGAAGAAGGTCCATTTCGAGGCCCAGTTCATCGCCGGGGGAAGGCTCGAGATCGGACTGCACCTGGAATCGGACCCCGACACCAACGAACGCCTGGCGATTGCGCTCGAGAAGAAGGAAGCGGTCATCCGGCGCGCGCTCGGCGACGAGCCGCGGTTCGGTTCGCACGGCGGTGGCTGGCGCAGCCTCTTCGAACGCTGGCCGGCCGGAGACCTCCGCAACGAGGAGGCTGCGACCGAAGCTGCGGCCCGGCTCGCCGAATACGTCGTCGCCGTCGCGCCGATGCTTTCCCAGCTTGGCGAGCCCTAGGGCGCCGGCAGGATCGCGATCCCTGCGCCATCCAGTCCGGCGCGAAGCTCGGAGAAGGCTGCATCGACCAAACGGCGCGCCGTGGCGTTGTCGGAGCTCGCTGCGGTCAGGGTGACGCGAACCTCTTCGCCGTCCTCGAAGCCTTTGGCACGGGATTTCACGTAGACGTCGGGATGTCGCGACTGCAGCCCCCGGAGCATCTCCGCGATAGACGATTCGTCGCGCAGGTCCAGCGTCACGGTGATCTCGGCGAAGCCGCCGGGGCCGAGGATGCGATCGAGCTCTGGCGCGAGGGTGTTCTCCCAGATCCAGTGAAGCTCCGGCGGCACGCCGGGGAGCGCGACGATCGTGGTGGCCCCGAGCTCGAGCATCACGCCCGGCGCGGCGCCGACGTGGTTGTCGAGCGCCCGCGCGCCTTCGGGGAGCCGGGCCATCCGCAGCCGAGCCTCGTGCAGCTCGGACGAGTCGACGCGGCCTGACGAAGCCAGCTCGGCGTAACGCCGCCGAACGATCGCTTCGGCCTCGACGTGGGGGGTGAGCGGACGTTCGGTCGCGAGCGCGATCGCCTCGCGGGTTCGATCGTCGTCGGTCGGGCCGAGCCCGCCTTGGGTGAGCACAAGCGCGGGCTCTCTCTCGAGCGCGCGGCGAAGCTCGTGGGCTACGACGGGCGGCGCGTCGGGCAGGACATGGATCCGGGTGAGGCCCGCGCCGCGCGCGGCGAGGCGCTTCGCCATCCAGTACGAGTTCGAGTCCTGCACGACGCCGCGGAGGAGCTCGTCTCCGAGCGAGAAGATCTCGACCTCCTTCACTTGGATGCCTTCCGCGCGGTGAGCGCCCGTGGGATCTCGATACGCCGGACGCGTCGGCGGACCGCTGACGCGCCCATCGCGCCGTGCTCGGTGACGACCGCGTCGATCAGTGCGAGCGGAGTCTCCTCGTAGGCCTCGGCCTCCAGCTCGACGGAGCGCCAGACGCGTGAGGGCAGGAGCTTGGAGGTTCCGGCCATCACGTAGAAGCCGATCTCCGCGTCGAGCGCGGCAAGGGCGACGAGCCGAGTGCCGACCTTGTTCACAGCGCCGTCCTCCGTGACGGCGTCGGCGCCGACCAGCGCCACGTCCGCGCGCTCTGCCGCCGAGGCTATCGCCGCGTCGGAGACGACCTCTGCCTCGAACCCGGTGCGCTCGAGCCTGCGTGCAAGGACTCGTCCTTCCCCGCCGGGGAGTGAGACCGTGCACAGGACGCGCACGATCCGCTTGCGGTTACGCACGAGCGCGTTCACGACGTTCGATGAGGACGAGTGCGTGAGGACGACGGCACGGCGGGGGAGAGCGTACTCGGCCGCGCGTGCGACGCCGTCCGCCTCCGTGCGGAGCGCCTCCCGGAACCGCTCCGCCGCGACGCGGTGGTCGTCGGCGGAGAGCACCGCTGCACCGAGCCGCCACAGCGGCGCCATCGCCGGATGCGCCCGCACGAGATGGCGCACAGCGCGGCGCACGTCGCGCTGCGCTCCGAGCAGCACGAGCCCCTCGGCCGCGCGCGCGGCGATCTCAGCGGCGCCCGCCCTTCGGTCGGCCGCCCCCCGCCGCCCGCTCTCCCAACCATCCACCGCGGGCGTGGATTGTCCCGGCACGGG
>JBKKCR010000273.1:0-11476 GCA_046712825.1 Actinomycetota bacterium
ACACGTCGCCCGCGCCGGCGAAGTTCGGATTCGGCGCGCTGGCTTCGCCGGCGGCGTCCCCGGTCCCGGCGGCCTGGCCGAAAGGCCGGAAGGCTACGATCCCGTTCGGCGGTGCGTGGACGGCGACGTGGCGCTGGGACGGGAAGTTGCAGACCTACTTGCGGTGGAACGGGTCGGTGCCGCATCGGGTCGTGACCGGCGCGCAGATCGGCGCGACGAACGTGCTCGTGCTGCGCGTCGCGACGGAGCGCAACAACGCTCAGGCCGCCGCGCACGGAACGCCGGAGCTGGCGCTCGTCGGCTCGGGCGAGGCGGTGCTTCTCCGGAACGGCGTTCGCATCGTCGGCCGGTGGACTCGCACGGCGCTTCACCGGCCGACCACGTTCACCGACGCGCTCGGACGGCCGTTCGTGTTCGCGCCGGGCAACACGTGGGTCGAGCTCGTCCCGACGAAGATCAAGCCTCGCTACAAGTAGTCGGGCTCGGGCGAACAGGCGTTGGACGATGTCTGACAAGTTGACGTCATCTTGTCTGACAAGCCCGAGGCGGTGTCCCTACGGGTGGGGCCAGACGCCGTTCGTCACTCTGAGCGCGTAGAAGCCGTAGTTCGCGTCCGTGTACCAGATCTCGTTGCGCTCGGGGACGAAGGCCGGCGCGGGCTGGATCGTCGCGAGCAGGAGAAGCCCGACCGTCAGCGCGCGTTTGGCGATCCGCATGATTAGGGATTCGGCGTCGGAGCGGCCGTGCCCTGCGGGTTCATTTGAGCGAATCTTTGCACGATCGACCGGTTAGTCTGCTTGTTGACTAACCTGCGAGGCGGTTCTACCCTGGACCCGTGGAACGGGTGAACGTGCACGAGGCGAAGACCCACCTGTCTCGACTCTTGGAGCGGGTCGAGGCGGGCGAGGAGGTCGTCATCGCCCGCGCCGGGAACCCGATCGCCCGGCTGGTTCCCGTGGCGCCGAAGCGCGCCAAAGTGCCGGGGCGCCTGAAGGGCGCGATCAGGATCGGGCGCGACTTCGACGCGCCGCTGCCTGAGGGGCTCTGGACCTCGGACCTGTGACCGCGCTGCTCGACACGCACGCGCTGCTGTGGTGGATGACGAACGACCGCAGGCTGAGCCGGCGTGCCCGGGACGCGATCGCGAAGAGCGACGTCCTGGTAAGCGTCGTGTCGGCCTGGGAGATCGAGATCAAGCGCGGGCTCGGCCGGATCGAGGTGGACACGCATGGAGTCCTCGACGAGGTGACCGGAACGACGGGGTTCGCCTGGCTCGAGATCGGGCCCGCGCACGTCGCTGCGCTCGCAGATCTGCCACCACTCCACCGCGATCCATTCGACCGGATGCTGGTCGCGCAAGCGCAGCTCGAGCACGTCGCGCTGATCTCCCGCGACCGCGACGTGCGGCGCTACGAGGTCGAGACGATCTGGTAGCAGCGATCCTCGTGCGACGTCAGCGTAGAGCGAGATCCACGGCATCGTCTAAGCCGAGCGGCGGCCCGGCCGGCTGCGGCAACCCGCCGACCGCCCGGACGTAGCGCTTGCGCTCGGCCTCGAGCAAGCGGAACCGCAGCAGTTCCTCGGCGTGCTCGACCCCTTGCCAGAGGCGAGCGGCGCGCTCATCGTCTCCCCGCAGCGCGGCGACCGAGGCCAGACCGGCGAGACAGTAGACCTTGTGACGGTCGAGCTCGTTGTCGACGGCGTTGCGGAGACTGGCGGTATATAGCTCCTCGGCTCGGGCGAGGTTTCCGCGGTCGATCTCCAGGTCGGCAAGGCTGTGCGTCGTTCCCCCGACGTACATGAGCGCTCCGAGCTCGTGTGCGATCGCGATGCTCCGTTCGAAGAAGTCGACGGCCTCGTCGAATCGACCGGCGTCTCGCTCGACTTCGCCGAGGAGATGCAGCACGCGTCGTTCTCCGTCCCGGTCATTCATGCGCGTCGTGATCTCGAGCGCTTCGGCCAGCACGACTCGCGCCGCGTCGTGGTCGATCAACCCAAGCGCCGAACCCATCGCTCGGAGCGCGCCCGATAGTCCCATCGGATCGCCGATCTGCCGCCAGAGCGCGATGCTCTCGTCGAGGCGGTGTACCGCTTCGTGTCCGCGGTTGGCGAACACCATCAACATTCCGGACTGGCGCAACGCGAGCGCACGCAACGGGGGGTCGATCTCGGCCGGGATCGAAAGCGCTCGGTCGAACCAGCGGACGCCCTCTTCAAGATGTGAGCGCATCTCCCAGTGATCCGTCAGCGCGATGCAGAGTCGCAGCGCCTCTGCGGCCGCTCCCGTATCGAGCGTCCACGCGATCGCCGCGCGGACGTTGTCCTGGTCCTCGGTCATTCGCCGTATCCAGTCCCCGACCTGTTCGCCACCGAGCTCGGCGGCCGCGCGCTCGGTCAGCGCGAGGAAGTGCATGGCGTGCCGCTCGCGGAGCACGTCCAGGTCGCCGGAAGCCGCGAGTCGCTCGTGCGCGTACTCGCGGATCGTCTCGAGCATCGAGAAGCGCCCTTCGCGCTGACGGATCAGGCTCTCCTCGACCAGGCGTTCGAGGGCATCCAGAGGCGCGTCGGCGACCGCCTCGGTTCCCTCGACGTCGAACGAGCCCGAGAAGACTGCAAGTCGCGCGAACAGCTCTTTGGCTTCGGTCGAGAGCAAGTCGTGACTCCACTCGATCGCCGCGCGCAGCGTTCGTTGGCGCTCGGGGAGATCCCGGCGGCCGCTCGTGAGCAGCGGCAAGCGCTGGTCGAGCCGCTCCAAGAGTTGTGTCGGGGTGAAGAGCCGGGTCCGGGCTGCGGCGAGCTCGATCGCGAGAGGAAGCCGGTCGACGCGGCGGCAGATCTCGGCGACAACGTGCTCGGGCTCCGACTGGACCGCGCGCTCCTTGAACAGGGCGACCGCGTCGGCGTCGGGGAGCGGGTCGACGGCGTACTCGCGCTCGCCGTCGATGCGGAGCGGCGCGCGGCTGGTCACGAGGAGGTGCAGGTTCGGACAGCGCGTCGTGAGCTCGGCGATCTGGGAGGCGCACTCGACGAGCTGTTCGAGGTTGTCGAGGAGGAGCAGCATGCGTTTCTCGCCGATGTGCTCGCTGAGCGGGACGTCGGTGCCGAGCACGCCGGCGATCGTGGGAAGCACGAGCTCGGGGTCGCGCACGGGCGCGAGCGGGACCCAGAAGACGCCGTCTTTGAAGTGGCCGACGAGCTCGGCGGCGGCTTCCAACGCCAGTCGGGTCTTCCCGGTGCCGCCGGGCCCGGTGAGCGTCACGACTCGACGCTCGGTTGCCAGGGCCTTGAGTTCGGTGATCTCTCTCCGGCGGCCGATGAGCGGCCCCGGCTGCGTTGGGAGGTTCGTCGCGTTGAGGGAGCGCAGCGGCGGGAAGTCGCCGGGCCCGAGCTGGAAGAGTTTCTCGGGCGTGGCGAGGTCCTTGAGGCGGTGCAGACCGAGGTCGCGGAGGTTCTGTTCGTCGCTCAGGAACGATCGCGTGCGTTCGGAGATAACGACCTGACCGCCGTGCGCCGCCGACGAGATGCGCGCCGCGCGATGGACGTCGATGCCTGCGTAGTCGTCGTCGACGATGGCCGGTTCACCGGTGTGGAGGCCCATGCGGACTTTGACCGGGGCTTGGCTCAGGACTTGTTGGGCTTCTATCGCTGCAGTCGCGGCGTCGGTCGCGCGAGAGAAGGCGATGAAGAACGAATCGCCCTCGGTGCCTACCTCGACGCCGTTGTGCCGGGCGAAGACGTCGCGGAGCTTTGCCCGGTGGTCGAGAAGGATCTCGTGGAAGCGCTCGCCCAGTTCCTGCAGGAGGCGCGTCGAGCCCTCGATGTCGGTGAAGAGGAACGTGACGGTGCCGGTCGGGAGCTCGGCCATACGCGAGAGATTATGCGGCCGACCGCTATGGGCGGGCTTCGATGAACCCGGCCGCCGCGAAGTCGCCGTCGAAGGCGAGGGCTTCGCGGATACGGAGGCGACGCATCACCGCGAAGCTGGTCGCGTCGACGAACGAGTACTCGCGCTCGTCGTGACGGCGGAGCCAGCGCCAGGCATCTTCCTCAGCCGGTTCGTCAACATGGAGGATGCTCACCACCCGCGACGCCGTCACGCGGTCGAGGAAGCGAACGGCGTGGCGTTGACCTGCCTTCCGACGGAGGAACGTCCACGTTTCGCCGACGACATGGTTGGTTGTGAGCAGTGGACCGGGCCCTGCGCTCCACAGGGCGCGAGCGTCGCCCTCGTGTGCGTCACGGCGGTTCTGTAGCGCGATCCAGAACGAGGAGTCGACGAATCTCACCGGCCGTAGACGACGTCGTCGATGTCGGCCGGCTCGAAGTCGCAGCTTCCGACCAGGTCGTCGGACCCCCCACGATCCCGGCCGCTCGGGTACAATCTGGAATATGCTGGTGCTCCGATTTGAGTCCGTTTCTGATCCGATCGCGACGCCCGAGGTGCTCGAGGCGATCACGAGGCTGCTCGTCCGGCTCGAGCCGATGGGTCTGCTTCCCCGTATGAAGCAGCCGCTCCGGCTGGACATGAACCTCGTACGCGACCTGGCGCGAGCGTTGTCCGATCATGGGATCGGGCGGGAGGCGGCGGCTGCGGTGCTCACCCCGGCGTTCAAGGACCCCGCGCAGCTGCAGGGCGCGCTCGAGGCGATGGTTCGCGATCTGGAAGAGAGCCCCGTGCCCGAGACCGAATGGGGGGCGTTAGTCGACATCCTCGAGCCGGAACTGCTGGGCGAGCTCGTCGGCGTGTCGCCGTCGAGCGTGCGCCGCTATGTGAGCGGAGAGCGGAAGACGCCCGACGAGGTCGCCGAGCGGCTGCATTTCCTCGCGCTCCTCGTCGGCGAGCTCGCCGGCGCGTACAACGAGATCGGCATCAGGCGCTGGTTCGCTCGGCCGCGGTCGCAGCTCGGCGGGAAGAAACCGGCTGCTCTGCTCGCGCGCGAGTGGACGCGCGACGACGAGGGGCCGCGACGCGTGCGCGAGCTCGCGTCCTCGCTCGCGGGGTCGCCGGCGACATGATCGTGTTCCGCCACGCCGATCCAAGGCTGCCTTTCTTGTGGGAGTCTGCGGGGCAGCCGTCCGGACGCTGGCACGCAGCTGGAAATGGCCCGGCGCATTACCTCGCCGATACTCCTGAGGGCGCGTGGGCGGAATTCCTCCGGCACGAGGAGATCTCGGACCCGGCCGACCTCGCCGGAGTGCGTCGGGCGATGTGGGCGATCGAGATCCCCGATCTCCCGAAGGCCCGGCCGAAGCTGCCGAAGGGGACGCTGCGCGGCGGAACTGGGACGTACGCGCGGTGCCAACGCGAGGCAGAACGGCTGCGGAAGGGCGGTGCCGGCGGGCTCGTTGCGCCGTCGGCCGCGCTGGAACCAGAAGGTGCTCGCGGAGCCAGGGTCGATGGAGGGTTGAAACGCGGCCCGGCTCGCGAGCCGAAGGTGATCGTCCTGTTCGGCCGGCGACCGGACCTGATCGGCCGGGCGGTGGTCGACGAAGGACGTCCGCCCGCAGAAATCCTTGCGCACGTTCGGCATTTTTAGCCCCTGCTCGTGGCCGGGGTAGTGCGCTCGCGGGCGTGTCAGACAATGTGACGTCAAATGTGACGCCACTTTGTCTGACAACCTCTGAGCGGTGTTTCCCCTCCCGGCGTGCCGGGTCGATCAGGTTGTCGTCGATGCGCCTTCGCGAATCGAGTGGACGCGCGCCGATCGGAGAGGTTCAGCGTCGAGGCACACCCGATTCCCAAGAGCCGCTGCGAGCTCCGCCAAGGTGCGGAGTGTCATGTTGCGGGTCCCGTCGAGGACCTGTGTCAGGTAGCCACGAGAGCGTCCCACGCGCCGGGCCAGTTCGGCTTTGGTGATGCCTGCCTCGTCCATGAGCCCGAAGATCAATTCAGTCGCCGCGAGGATGAACTCCTCTTGTTCCAGAAGGAGCCCGTACTTCTTGCGAGCGGATCTGCTCTGACGGCTTGTCGTAGCCATTGACGCGAGTTTACGTATACGTAAGCATTCGGTCAAAGCCGGGACCGATCGAAACGATCTGGACCGGCGCAGCGGGGGTAACGTTCCGGCTCGTCGGGATCGATGTCAGGTGCTCGTCATCGGAAACGATCAGGTCGGCGCCCGATGGCAAGGCGCACTCGAGGATGCGGTTGTCCTCGGTGACCTCTGGGACGACGACTCCTCCGTTCGATGCTTCCGCGATCTCGACGAGGAGAGCGGCGAACGTCCAGGCCGACAGGACGAGCGTTAGGGCTCCCCGGAGCAGAGCGCGGACAACCGGACGACGGCGGGGTCGGATGGACCGAGGAGCGAGCGCAGGCGCTCGAGCACCTCGTTGCAGTCAACCGCGTCCGCGTCGAGCACAGCCTCGATGTCACCCCAGTCCTTGGTTCGATTGAACATCGCCTTGAACACGATGAGCGCCTCGCAGGCGAGGACGGGGATGATCGAGCCCTCGAACGGGACGGCCCGAACGGCGCCGGCGACCTCGTGATGGAACTCGTGGGTATCGAAGAAGACGTCTACGGGAGTGTCGTCCCACCAGAGTCGGACCTGACCGTCGCGGCGAACGCGTTTTCGGTCCTCTGCGCTCACTCGGATGGCGCGTGGAAGGACCGCGAACGTCTCGTCGGCGCGGGCCGGCTCGACGAAGATGTTCACGTCGAGATCTCGTGTCCCGCGCGGATCCGCGGTGCAATAGGCCAGCGCGATGGCGCCGCCGAATGCATGCGGGAGTCCCGCCGCGTCCAGCGCCGCGTGAACGGCCAGAAGCTTCTCTCCGAGGAGGCTCATCCGACTCGCCGGCGGAAGGGCGGGTATGCGAGCGTCCTCCGAGGCTTGTACGGAAGGCTCTCCGCGAGGTCGAGTACCTGAGCGAGTCGCTCGGCGTTGCGCGCGAGGTCGATGCGCGGAGCGAGGCGGAGCTCGAATCCGGCGGCGGACAAGATGGCGGCGAGCGTTTCCGCGCCGGGCTCGCGCTTGCTGCGCTCGTAGACGTTGAGCACGGATCGTGGGATGCCGGCTTTCCGGGCGAGCGCCGCTTGAGAGAGCCCCGCCGATCGCCGCGCTCGCACGATCAGATCCGCCGCAATGGACATCAATCTATGTTAGCGTATCCGCTAACACACGGCTACTGGGTATTCCGGCTCCCTCCGACTGCTTCTTCCGGGAGCGTCTGACGTGTCTGACGTGTCTGACGCTGTGGATGCGTTGCTCCGACCGGTAGAACCTGGACGTCACTTTGACGACAACTCTGCGAGCGGTGGTCCCTCCCCGCCCGTGGCGAGCTACGAAGTAGAGCCCGGACTCACGAGGGACGTGGCCGCTTGGTTTCGCGATCGAGGCGTTCGAGAATCCACCGGCGCATCAGAACGGTCGGCTGTTCGCCTTTCGATTCCGCGAGCCGGTGCAGGTCGACGAGTCGCTCAAGCGGGATGCGGAGAGAATAGATGTGGCCAACCGCGCCGGCGGGTTTCCGAGGGCGCCCATAGGCGGGTCCCTTCGGAGGGAGGTCTTTCTCTCGCTCGAAGCGCTCGGACTCGGCTGCGAGGATGTCCTCGATCCTGGACGCCGATTTCACGGGCGGCTCTCTTCGTACTCGCGTCGATCTTTTCGGTTTGCCTCGCATGCTGATGCCCCCCACCATGCTCCCGCTTCCATATCCTTCGGCACGATCCACACTTTGAGGACACGTCCACATCCGTTCGAGAAGCCGACGATCTCGATCGACAACCCAGCCGTCGTTCGCATCAGCCGGAATGGGTCCAGTGCAGCTTGGGCGGCCCAAGCAGGCTCCACATCGAAATCCCCGGGCGTCCGCCAAGAGCGGCTCCGGATGTGCTCCGCGCGATAGGTCCAGTCGACTTCGTTGATTCGAAGATCCCGAAGCGGGATGCCCTCGTACCGATCGTGCCTCATGCAATCTACTATTCGTCATACGGAAAGTCAAAGCGTCGAACCGCGACGGTACGCGACTCCGGAGATGTGCACTCCCGGTCGTGACCAATCTGCGGCGAAGAAGGTGACTGCGGCGTGAGGGTTGAACGCGAGGAGTTAGAAGGCCTCCAGGATCTGGGAAAGGAATCGAACCGTGCGCGGGTCGCGCGGCTCCTCGAAGAAGTGGGCCGGGGGGCCCGTCTCGACGATCACGCCGTCGGCCATGAACGCCATCCGGTCGGCCACCTCGCGCGCGAAGCCCATCTCGTGCGTGACGACGATCATCGTCATCCCCGAGCGCGCCAGCTCCTTCATCGCGTCGAGGACCTCCTTGATCATCTCGGGGTCCAGCGCCGAGGTCGGCTCGTCGAACAGCATCACCTTCGGCTGCATCGCGAGCGCTCGCGCGATCGCCGCGCGCTGCTGCTGTCCGCCCGACAGCTGCGCCGGATACTTGTGCGCCTGATCGACGATCCGCACCCGCGTGAGGAGGTCCATCGCGATCTCCTCCGCCTTCGGCTTCGACCAGTGCCGGACCTGGCGGGGCGCGAGCGTCACGTTCTCGAGCACGGTCAGGTGCGGGAACAGATTGAAGTTCTGGAAGACCATGCCGACCTCGCGACGAACCTCCTCGATCGCGCGCAGGTCGTCGGTAAGCTCGATCCCGTCGACGACGATGCGTCCGCGGTTGTGCTCCTCGAGCCGGTTGATGCACCGGATCAGCGTCGACTTGCCGCCGCCCGAGGGGCCGAACACGACCAGCACCTCTTTCTGCGCGACGGTCAGGTCGGCTCCGCTGAGGGCTTGGAACTTGCCGAACCACTTCTCGACGCCCTCGCACACGATCATCGGCTCGGCTTTCATCGTTCTCCCACCCCCAGCCGCAGCTCCAGCCGGCGGCTCTCCCGGGACATCCAGTATGCGCCCACCCAGTAGATGAACGAGACGAACACGAGCGTCTCGGCCTCGAGCCCCTGCGCGAGGAAGTCGGGCTGCTTCGTCACGACACGCGAGACCCCGAGGAGCTCGGTGATCCCGATCACGGCGATCAGCGAGGTGTCCTTGAACAGCGTGATGAACTGTCCGACGAGCGCCGGGATCACCGCGCGCAACGCCTGCGGGAGCACGATCAGCCGCGTCACCTTCAAGGGAGACAGCCCTACAGCCTTCGCGGCCTCCACCTGTCCGACCGGCACGCTCTGCAAGCCGCCACGCACGATCTCGGCGACGTACGCGGCGGTGAACGCGATCAGCGCGATGAGCGCGCGCGTCACGACGTCGGGCGTGCGCACGTTGGACGGCAGCACGAAGCCGATCGCGAACGTGCCCATGAAGATCAGGGTGATGAGCGGCACGCCGCGGATCACCTCGATGTAGCCGACGCAGATCGCGCGCACGACCGGCAGGGTCGAGCGGCGGCCGAGCGCGAGCAGCACGCCGAGCGGGAACGACAGCGCGATCCCCGCGACCGCGAGGAACAGCGTGAGCATCAGCCCGCCCCAGCTGCCGAACCCAACGCCGCCGAAGCCGACGATGATCTCGAAGCCGGCGACGAGCGCGACCAGCGTCCCGAGCGTCGCCCACCGGCGGTGCCGGGCCGGCAGCAGCATCCCGAGCCGGTACGCCCCGACGCCGGCGACCGCGACGCCGGCCATCAGCGCGATCGTGGTCGGCGCACCCGACAGCACGCCGATCACGACGATGAACAGCGCGAGCGGCCACCCGCGCCCGAGCGCGCGGCGCCACGCCGGGCCTTCGCCTTCGACGCGGACGCGCGCCGCGCTCGCCGCCCCCAGTCGGAACCCGAACGCGAGCACGATCACGAACGCCGCGACCCACGCCCGCCACAACTGGGCCCGCGGGTAGAACGCGACCATGAAGTTGGTGAGGTTGACCCGGACGACCTCCCACCGGGCGGTGACGAACACGAACCGGAGCGACCGGTAGATCACGTAGAGGAGCCCGACGCCGAACACCGCGGTCATCAGCGCGTTGTGCCACGGCGCGAGCAGGTTCTCCACGATCCACTCGCGGGGCGGCAGCCGGCGCGCGACCGGCGGCTCCGGCAGCGGGAGCGGCTCGAGGGTTTCGGTGCCGATCGTCACGAGCGTCCCCTCAGGACCAGCCGCCGGTTCGCGATGTTCACCACAGCGCTGATCGTGAGCGAGATGATCAGGTAGACCAGCATGAGCACCGCGAACGACTGCGGCGCCGGGTTGCCCTGCCCGACCGCGATGAACACGACCCCGGTCACCTCGGGGAAGCCGATCGCGACCGCGAGCGAGGTGTTCTTGGTGAGGTTGAGGTATTGGTTCGCGATCGGCGGCACCGCGATGCGCAGCGCCTGCGGCAGGATCACGTAGCGCAGTCGCTTGCGGTGGGGGAGCCCGAGCGCCGTCGCGGCCTCGGTCTGGCCCTTCGGGACGGCCTGGAGCGCGCCGCGGACGATCTCGGCGATGTGCGTCGCGGTATAGAGGACGAGCGCGAACAGGAGCGCCGCGAACTCGGGGTTGAGCCGCAAGCCTCCGGTGGTGCCGAACTCCCCCCGCTCGGGCAGCGACGCCTCGAGCGGCCGGCCCAGGATGAAGTAGCCGGCGAGCACCACGACCGCGAACACGCTGGTCGCCGCGGCGAGCCGACGATGCGGCTTCCCGGTCCGGTCGAAGATCCGCGTCCGCCAGATCCAGACGGCCGCCGCCGCGACGACGGCGAGCCCGACCACTGGCCAGAAGCCAGTCGCCTCGGGCTTGGCGCTGAGCGACGGGAACACAAGGCCATCGTTGGAGAAGACCGTGACGCCGAACCACTCGGTCGCGCTTCCGATGGGCGGCAATGTCAAAATTACCGCCAGCCAGAAGAAGAAGATCACGACCAGCGGAGGCACGTTGCGCACCGTCTCGACGTAGAAGCTCGCCGCCTTGCGGACGAGCCAGTTGCGCGACAGCCGGCCGACGCCGGTCAGGACGCCGAGGATCGTCGCGAGCACGATGCCGATCCCGGCGACGGCGATCGTGTTGCGCATGCCGACGAAGATCGCGTCGCGAACGCTCTGCTCGGCGCGGAACGACGAGTCGGGGATCCGGAACCCGGCCGGGCGGTCGAGGAAGCCGAAGTCTGTGCGGATCCCTTGGTTGGAGAGATTGGTGCGCAGGTTCGACAGCAAGTAGCTAACGGTTGCGACGACCGCGGCCAGGAACACGATCTGCGCGACGGCGCGGAGCAGGCGGACGTTGCGCCACGGTGGTGGACGGCCGGTGCCTTTCGACACCGGGCCGGGTGTTGCTAGTTCCGGACTATCGGTAGGGGGGCGCGTAGAGCAACCCGCCCGCGGTCCAGAGGTCGTTGAAGCCGCGCGCCAGCCCCAGCGACGTCGTCGGGCCAACCGTCCGGTTGTAGATCTCCTCGTAGTTCCCGACCTGCTTGATGATCTGGTAGGCCCAGCCGTCGGGCAGGCCGAGTCCGGCATCGAATGGCTTCGGGGTCGGGCTCGCGGTGGCCGTCGCGGTGGCCGTCGCCGCCGGGGCGGGCGGCGCGATCGGAAC
>JBKKCR010000274.1:0-16865 GCA_046712825.1 Actinomycetota bacterium
CGCTCGACCTCTCATCGGAACAGGCGACGGCGGTGCGGCCGCTCTCCGGCACGGTCCGCGTTGTCGGGGTGCTCTTCTCGAGCGAGCGAAAGGGCGCTTTCGGACCGGCGATCCCTCCGCAGGGCCAGGTCACGGCCGTCCCGCGCGTCGACGTTGCGAGGCTCGCGCAGCAGCTTCCCTATCCGACTTTCCCTTTGTACCTGCGGATCGTCTCGCAATCGCCTCCGCAGCCCGGTGAGCTACCCATCCCGCCGGGCTTGCCTGTCCTAGACGACGGCCCGCACCTCTCCTACGCCGTGCAGTGGTTCCTCTTCGCGTCGGTCGCCCTGGCCGTATTCGGCGCGCTCGCTCGCCGCGAGGTGCGACGCGGGCAAAAGGCGACGTGAAAGCCTCCGTACGACGGCCCGTGGGCTAATATACCCCCAGGGGGTATATTAGAATCCTCGGATAGGAAGCAGAGAGGGAGCCATGCAGGAGCACGAAGCCCACGCGATGCAGGATCACGGCTCCCACTCGATGGGCGCGAGCCCCCCCGAACACGGCGGCGCCGGAGCAGGGGGCCATGACCGCCACGCCGGGCACGCCGTGGAGATGTTCAGGACCCGATTCTGGATCAGCCTTGCGCTGACCGTCCCCGTCGTCATCTACGCGGACATGCTCTGGGATTGGGCCGGGCTCGACATGCCCGACCTCCCTGCGCAGAAACTGGTGCCGTTCATCCTCGGCGCGGCGATCTACGTCTACGGCGGCAGCGTCTTCCTGCGTTCTGCAGTGGGCGAGCTGCGTACGCGGCTCCCAGGGATGATGACTCTCGTCTCGCTCGGCATAACGACTGCGTTCGCGTACTCGGCAGCGACGACGTTCTTCCTCGAGGGAGAAGGCTTCTACTGGGAGCTCGCCACGCTCGTTGACGTGATGCTGCTCGGTCACTGGATCGAGATGCGGTCGATCGGGCTGGCACGCGGGGCGCTGGCCGAACTTGCGAAACTCCTCCCGGACACCGCCGAGCGCGTGACCGACGATGGGATCGCCGAGGTTCCGATCGGCGATCTATCGGCTGGCGACATCGTTCTCGTTCGGCCGGGCGCCCGCGTCCCCGCGGACGGGGAGGTCGATGAAGGAAGCTCGCACGTCGATGAGTCGATGCTCACGGGAGAGTCTCGACCCGTCGCCAAGCGCGTGGGCGATCGGGTCGTGGCCGGTGCGGTGAATGGAGAAGGCTCTCTACGCGTGCGCGTTATGCACACCGGCGAGCAGACCGCGCTTGCCGGCATCGCCCGTCTCGTAGCCGAGGCGGAGGCATCGAAGTCACGGGCGCAAGCGATCGCCGATCGTGCCGCCACGGTGCTCACCTACGTCGCGATCGCTTCCGGCGCCGTCACCGCCTTGGCATGGACACTTGCCGACCGCGGAGCCGATTTCGTCATCGAGCGCGCCGTCACCGTGATCGTCATCGCATGCCCGCACGCGCTCGGTTTGGCGGTTCCGCTGGTGATCGCGATCTCGACGACCCTTGCCGCCAGGAGCGGGCTGTTGATCCGCGACCGACTTGCGCTGGAGCGATCGCGAGAGCTCGACGTCGTCGTCTTCGACAAGACCGGCACGCTCACTCTCGGCGATCTTGGGGTCGTTGGGATCGCCACGGTGGGCGCCGGTCCCGAAGAGGAGGCGCTCGCCGCAGCCGCCGGACTCGAGCGCGATTCGGAGCATCCGTTGGCGAAGGCGATCGTTCGTGATGCCGAACACCGAGGGATAGCGCCGACGCTGGTAGGCGACTTCGAGGCGCTCATTGGCAGAGGGGTCCGCGGTCGCGTCGGACGGCGCACCCTTCACCTCGGCGGACCCCGGCTACTGGAAGCGCTCGGCGTCGCGGTGCCGGAGGAGCTCGCGCCGTCGGTCAAGGAATGGGCGGATGAAGGCAAGACCGTCGTCTACCTGGCCGATGGGAAGGCGGTTACTGCTGCGTTCGCTCTCGCGGACTCGATCCGCGAAGTGTCGCTCGAGGCGGTTCGGAGCCTCCAAGGGATGGGGATCCGCGTGGCGATGATCACCGGCGACTCGGAAGCCGTCGCCGGATGGGTGGCTCGCGAGCTCGGTATCGACGAGTTCTTCGCGCAAGTTCTCCCGGAGCACAAGGCCGCTCGTATAAAGGAACTCCAGGAGCGCGGGATGCGGGTCGCGATGGTCGGCGACGGCGTCAACGACGCTCCCGCTCTCGCTCAGGCCGATGTCGGAATCGCGATCGGCGCGGGGACCGACGTTGCGATCGAAGCGGCCGACGTGATCCTCGTTCGAGACGACCCTCGGGATGTCGTCCGTGTGATCAGCCTGTCGCGCACCAGCTACCGGAAGATGCTCCAAAATCTCGGCTGGGCGACCGGATACAACGTTATCGCCCTGCCGCTGGCCGCCGGAGTGCTTGCGCCTGCCGGAGTCGTGCTGGCGCCGGCGGTTGGTGCCCTGCTCATGGCGCTCAGTACGGTCGTCGTGGCGATCAACGCTCAACTGCTACGCCGGGACTCGAGCTTGGCGGTCGCCGCCGCAGATGGAGCAGTAGGCCGGCATTAGAGAACGGGTCATTGCGGTCGCCCAGAGGCTCTTTACGAGCTGGGGGCGGGAATCGAACCCGCGACCTACGGATTACAAATCCGTTGCTCTGCCGAGCTGAGCTACCCCAGCGCACCGTTCAGGGTAGCGCGGGACCGGCCGGTACACTGACCTCATGACGAACGCGTGGGCAACCGCGCTTGCGCAGCTCGACGAGGCGGCCGCCTTCATGAGCCTCGATCCGAACCTCCACGAAGTCTTTCGCACGCCCAAGCGCATCCTCACGGTGTCGGTCCCCGTGATGATGGACGACGACCGGATCGAGGTCTTCACCGGCTTCCGTGTGCACCACTCGATCGCGCGCGGCCCGGCCAAGGGTGGGATCCGTTACCACCCGGACGTCTCCGAGGAAGAGGTCAAGGCGCTGGCGATGTGGATGACGTGGAAGTGCGCGGTCGTGGGCATCCCGTACGGCGGCGCGAAGGGTGGCGTGCGGCTCGATCCGAAGCGTCTCTCCGACGGAGAGCTCGAGCGGCTCACCCGCCGCTACGCGAGCGAGATCCTTCCGTTCATCGGTCCGGCGAAGGACATCCCCGCGCCGGACGTCAACACCGACGAGCGGATCATGGCCTGGATCATGGACACGTACTCGGTGAACCAGGGCTACTCGGTCCCGGGCGTGGTCACCGGGAAGCCGGCGTCGATCGGCGGCTCGTTGGGCCGGTCGGGAGCGACCAGCCGCGGCGTCGTGACGGTGACGCTGGCTGCGCTGCGTCAGCTCGGCCTCCCGAGGGAAGGCTTGAACGTCGCGATCCAAGGGTTCGGCAAAGTCGGTGGGTTCGCTGCGCAACTCTTCCATGACGCCGGCTTCAACGTGGTCGGCATCGCCGACTACAAAGGCGGCGTTTACAACCAGCGCGGCCTCAACCCGACGGCACTACTCCGGTACAAGAGCGAGTCCGACACGATCGCCGGTTACACCGGGGCCGACGCGATCACCAACGAGGAGCTCCTCGAGCTGGACGTCGACATCCTGGTCCCGGCCGCGATCGAGGACCAGATCACCGAGGCCAACGCCGACCGGATCAAGGCGAAGCTTGTGGTCGAAGGCGCCAACGGCCCGACCACGCCCGAGGCGGACCACATCCTCGAACAGCGAGGCGTCACCGTCGTCCCGGACATCCTGGCCAACGCCGGCGGGGTCACCGTCTCCTATTTCGAGTGGGTCCAGGACATCCAGGCCTACTTCTGGAGTGAGGACGAGGTCAACGCCCGCATGCGAGACATCATGGAGCGCTCGTACGAGGAGGTGCGGACCCTCTCCGAGGAAAAGGGCGTCCGGCTGAGGCTCGCCGCGCTCGCCCTCGGCATAGGACGGGTCGCAGAGGCCCACCGGGTTCGGGGCTTGTTCCCCTAGAACCCCCGCTTGCCCGCCCCGCCCTGGCTGTGTGGCAGAATCACACCGCTGTAATTCTCGTGTGGGGGGTTCGGTGGCCGAAGAGCAGATGCTTCCGACGGTGGGCGATGAGCTCACGGAGCGCGATCGCGAGATCCTCGCGTTCGAGCGGGACTGGTGGAAACACGTCGGGGCCAAGGAACGCCAGATCCGAGATCGGTTCGGCGTCTCCGCCACGCGCTACTACCAGATCCTGAACGAGCTGATCGCGGCCCCTGCAGCGATGCGGGAAGACCCGATGCTCGTGCGGCGCTTGCAGCGCATGAGGGCCGCCCGGCAGAAGCAACGCGTCGCGCGGCGCCTCGGTCTGCCAGAATAGTCCCCGATGCCCGGGAAGCACGCGCCGGAATCTTCGGCCTCATTCATCCTCTCTCTGTCGAGGGCGGCCGGCGGCGCGCTCTTGGCGGTCGCGGTCATGACGATCCTCGTGGTTGCGCTCCTGAACCGCGGCAACGCCGAGGAACCTCAGGGACCGACCGTCGCGAACCCAACGTCGTCGCCGACGCGTAGCACCACGCCGAGCCCCACTCCGTCGACCGTATCGCCGTCGGCGAAGCCGACGGTCCTCGCGCCGAGCAAGGTCACCGTTCAGGTATTGAACGGCACCGGCCGCACGGGGCTCGCCGCCGCCGTCGCACAGGACGTCGAGAAGGCCGGCTACAAGCTCGGTGGAACCGGCAACGCCCCGCGCACCGACAAGAGCACCATCTTCTATCGGAAGGGGCGCCGCGCGGAAGCGCTGGCGTTCCAGCAGATCTTCCCCGACTTCAAGGTGCTCAAGGAAGCTCCGGCTTCTCAAGCCACGATCCTGCGAGTGGTGCTCGGCGCCGATTGGCCCGAAACGAACTGAAGCGGTTTAGGCGGCGCCGGTGCGCCGGATCAACGTCAGCACGCTGTTCGATCTGATCACGACGCCTCCGCCGGCGGCAGGGCCTCCCGAGATCGCGAGCCGTGCCTCACCGTTCGATCGAACCGTGACCGGCAATCCTTCCCGGAAGGCGAACGCGATCTCGCCGGCCGCGTACTCGACGCCCTCAAGCCGGAGCGCCGTGCCCGCCACCTCTCGCTCGCGAACGACCGGGCGCCGGGTCGAGATCGCGACGATCCCGCACTCGTAGCCGTTCACGACCTTCAGGGCCGCGAGGCGGGCTTCTTGTATGCCGCCGGTTGTCCCCGAAGCTGTGGGGAGCGGTCGGGTCCATCGGTCGGCGAGATGAACCCGGCCGGCGGGTAGCGGAGGGCCGATCAAGGGAACGAGATCCTCGATCTGCGCGGCGTCCAGCTCGCCGGTGCCTTCAGCCGGCGTCACGCGGTCGATCTGTCCGTCGCTGCCGACCTCGATGACGACCCGCTGCTCGGGGGGCGGATCGACCTGCTTCCCGTCGCGCGTGAGCTTGATGGGCGTGATCGTCATCGTGAGCGTGGTCGTCGGCGTGACCTGCTCGACGACCACGCGGGTCGTCGCCTCGAGGCGGGTGCGTTCGGTTGAGGTCAGGTCCGCCGCCGAGATGGTGACCTCCGCGTCGGCGATCACGCGGTAGAGACGCACCTCTCCCGGTGAGAATCGGGAGCTGAGCCGCAGCTCGGGGGCGGCGCAGGCCGCCGGTCCGAGCAGGAGGATGATCAGAAGGCCGAGGCGGCGCACCGGGTCAGTCTATGGGCGCGATAGCATCCCGGCCGTGCTCAACGGTGTCCCGGCCGCGCTGGCCGCCCTGAACGACTCGGCCGCGGGGGCCGGCGTCTTCTGCGACTTCGATGGCTGCCTCGCCCCTATCGTTCCCGACCCCGCTCTAGCGCGCCCGGTGCGGGGCGCTCCGAGCGTCCTCGCCAAGCTCGTTCGGAAGTTCGCGGTCGTGGCGATCGTCTCCGGACGTTCGGTCGCCGACCTCTCGCGGCGGATCCGCGTCCCGGGCGTCCGGCTAATCGGGCTCCACGGGATGGAGGAGATCCACGGCGGCGTCGTGACGGTCGTGCCCGAGGCCGAGGCCGCGCGCGATGCGGTTGAGGGCGCCGCGGATCGGCTGGAACGCTCACTCCGCGGAGTGCGCGGTGCTCTGCTCGAGCGCAAAGGGCTCGCGCTCGCCGTTCACTTCCGGCGCGCCCCCGATCCCGTTGAAGCGGAGCGCCTCGCGTCACCGTTGGTGATCGAGGCGGCGGCGGAGGCCGGACTGGCGGTCGTGCCGGGCCGTCGCATCCTCGAAGTACGGCCGATGGAAGGCGGGGACAAAGGAGATGCCGTTCGCCGCGTCGTCGAGGAGCACGGGCTGCGCGCAGCCATGGTCGGCGGGGACGACGTCGGCGATATCCCGGCGTTCGCGGCGCTCGAGGGGCTCGAGGTTGCGATCCGCGTGGCGGTGGCGAGCGCGGAGTCGCCGGCGGCACTGACCGAGCGTGCGGATGTCGTCCTCGGCACGCCGCAGGAGTTCGTCGGGCTCCTTCGTCGTTTGGCGTAACCGGCTCAGCGCCGGCGGTGCTCGAGATCCTTCAACTGGGCGTCGAGCCAGCGCCCCGGCGATCGCCCACGGGCCAGACGCCGCAAGCGGCGCGCGCGGTCCTGTCGCTCGGCCTCGGGCATGTCCAAAGCCCCTGAGATCGCCCGTGAGGTCTGATCGACGTCCACCGGGTTAACGAGCAGCGAAGCCGGCGCCAGCTCGACCGACGCTCCGGCGTTGCGGGACAGCACCAGCACCCCGGCGCGCCTGTTGAGGCAGGGACCTTCGCGGGCGACGAGGTTCATCCCGTCGAACACGGGATTGACGACGAGCACGTCGTACATGCTGTAGGCGGCCAGCGTCCGGGGGAAGTTGTCGGAGATCTCGAGCCGCACCGCTTCGGGTCCGAACCGCCCGTTCACGCGCTCCGCCGCGGCGATGCATTGCTCGATGTATTCCTGGTATTCGGGAACGGAGCGGCGCGAAGGCTGCAACAGCACGAGGTGGACGACCCGCTCGCGGAGCTCGGGCCGTCGCTCGAGCACGAGCTCGTAGGCGCGAAGGCCGCGCAGGATGTTCTTCGACAGCTCCGTGCGATCGACTCGCAGCACGAGCTTGCGGTCGCCGAGCCATTTCCTCAGCCCGGCGCGTTCCACCTTGACCGAAGGCTCGGCGGCGATATCCGCGAGGTGACCAGGGTTGACCCCGATCGGATAGGCGTTCGCCCGAGCCGAGCGTCCCGACAGAGGAAGGACGCGGTCGCGAGCCTTGATGCCCATGATCTGACGCGTGCCGGCCAAGAAGTTCCGGAGCCACCGGTCGGTCTGGAAGCCGATGATGTCCGCGCCGAGCATCCCTTCGAGCAGCGCGCGGCTCCATCCGTCGGACAGCAGCGACAGGTAGTCCGGCTGGGCGAACGGGATGTGCCAGAACAGGCCGATCGCCAGATCGGGCCGGAGCTTGCGAAGCAGGTCCGGCACGAGCGCGAGGTGGTAGTCCTGGATGAGCGCGACGCCGCCATCGGGCGCCGCCTCCGCCGTTGCTTCGGCGAACCGGCGGTTGACGTCCTGATAGGCGTCCCATGCCTCGTTCTCCTCGTCGCCGAAGGTCGGGGTCCGCGGCGGATCCCAGAGGTAGTGGTGCACGAACCACAGGATCCGGTTCGAGAAGCCGTCGACCGAGGCGCTGTACGCGTGTGGCGGCACGTCCACCAGACGTACGCGGAGGGACGCCCCCTCGAGATCGACGTCCACCGGACCGGATGCGGCGACCGCGCGGTCCTCGTCCGACACCGCGCTCGCGATCCAGATCCCCTCGCGGCCTCGGAGTGCTCCCGAGACCGCCGTCACGAGGCCGCCGACGCCACGACGCTGCGTCTGTCCGCCGTCGGGGGCACGCTCGAACGTCACCGGGCCCCGGTTGGAGGCGACGACGATCGGCAGGTCCATGCTGCCTTTAAGAACCGAGCTTTGCGAAGAGCGCTAGGTGGTCCTCGATGTCACGCATGGATAGGAAGCGCTCCCGGACGAAGACCCGGGCTCGGAACCCGATCTCGGCAGCGTGCTCTTTGTCGGCGAGGATATCCACGATCCGCTTGGCGCAGGACTCGACGTCCTCGACCAAGTAGCCGGTCTCGCCGTCGACGATCTGAAGCTTGATGCCGCCGACGCTCGAGCCGATCACCGGTTTGCCCTTCCACATCGCTTCGGACACGACCAGGCCGAAGCCTTCACGGATGGATTTCTGGACGACGACGTTGGCGGCGCGCTGGAAGGCGTTCACGCCGAGCGCGCCCACGTCCTGGAGGTTCGAGAGCAAGAAGATGTCCGGGTCGCCCTCGCGATGCTCCTCCGTCTTGGTGTAGTAGTCCCATCCTTCGGGGTCGTCGTGCGCCATCGAGGCGATGAGCGCCAATTGCAAACCGGGCACCTCGCGCCTCGCGATGCGGAAGGCGTCGATCACGCCGAGCGGATCCTTCCACGGGTCGAACCGCGAGACCTGTACGACCAGGGGCCGGGTCGTGTCGATCTGGTAGCGGCGCATGACCTCGTCGACCATGCCGCCGTCCATCGGGATGTTCTTGATCGACAGCGGGTCGATGGAAGGCGGGATGATCGCGATGTGCGGCACCTTGAGGCCCGGCTGCACGAACTCCTCCAGGGTGAAGATCGCGGCGTCGTACTTCTCGATGAATGGAGCGACGAACTTCCAGACCGGCTCGAACGGTTCGGTTAGATCGATGTGGCAGCGCCAGATCCACTTGCCGGGCTTGATCCCCCGGTCCTCCATCAGCTCGGGAAGGATCGCGGCAGGCTGCGAGTCGTGGATGATGACGAAGTCGTAGTCGCCCTCGAAAGCCTCGGCATTGTTCTCGCTGACCGACAGATACAGGGAGCGCATCTCGGCGGTCCACGGCACCGCGCCGCCCTGCAGCGCGTTGTGCATCGCCTTGGTCACAACGAAGAACTCGTCGGGCGCTTGCATCAACTGCCAGTCCGCCTCGATGCCGAGGTCGCGCATGAGAGGCACGATCGTGTAGAGCAACTCGGCTACTCCGCCGCCGAAGGCCGTCGAGTTCACGTTCAGGACGCGAGCGCCCTTGAACGGCTTGGCGATCTCTCTCAGGCGGTCGATCGCGTCCGCGCCCACGACGGCGGCGTAATCGCCGAGCGCCTTGGCGGGAGTTGGAACCTGCTGAAGCATCGACGCTCCATCTTACCCACGAGTTCGGAGTCGACCCGTTACGCGGAAACTGCGCCGCGACTAGAACTGCGAGTTGAGCAGGCGAAGCTTCTCGAGGGAGCGCTCGCGCCTGCGCTGAGCCTCCTCGGGGTCGTGCGGGTGGAGGACGTTGCGCATGGTCTCGAGCAGGGCAACGGGGCTGAACGGCTTCATGATGTAGTCGGCCGCCCCGCCCGACCAGCCACGCATCTGATCGTCACCTTGTACGCGAGCGGTCAGCATCACGACGGGAATCTCGGCGGTCTCGGGGTCGGTCTTCAGCGCCTCGAGGACGTGCCAGCCGTCCATCGACGGCATCATCACATCGAGGAGAACCATGCTCGGGCGCAGCTCGCGCGCAAGTCGAAGACCCTCCACGCCGCTCGAGGCGGTTACCACGTGATATCCCTCGAACTCGAGGTTCACACGGCAGAGGAGAAGGATGTCTTCCTCGTCGTCGACGACGACGATCGTCTCGTGCGGGTTCTCATTCATGCGCTCCTCATTCTGGCTGCCGGGTACCGAGCGGCACATAGGCCGGAGGGGCTATTTCCCTACCACCCAGAATGGCCATGCGCGGGCGCAGGGACCACGGCGGCTACAATCCGCCCCGATATGGAGAGCCCCGAGCTCGGGTCCACCTTCGGGCAGCGGATCATCCATCCCCAGACGATCTGGGATCGGATCGTTCGCTGGGGCCTCTTCTGCATCGCGCTCTCTGCCATCGTCGGCGTCGTCTTCTCGGCCTTCTACTTCCTGATCTGGCCGCTGCGCGTCCTGTTCGCCCCGGTCGCGCTCGCCCTGGTCGTTGTGTATCTCCTCAACCCCCTCGTGACCCTCCTGGAGCGCCGCGGGCTGCGGCGGGGTTTCGGTGTCGCCATCATCTTCATCCTGTTCGTGGCAGTCGTCGCCGCGGGCTTGTCCCTCCTGGTCCCGATCATCGCGCGTCAGATCACCGGGTTCATCGACAAGTTGCCTGAGTTGGTGCAGGACGCCACGAGAGAGATCAATAGCTTCGCCGCCAAGCGGGGCTGGGACTACCGGATCAACCTCGACACCGAGAAGATCCAGCAATACATCGTCGACAACCGTGAGTCGATCATCGGCGTCCTCGGCGGGGTGCGAAGCTTCGCGTTCGGTGTGATCCACATCCTCATCACGCTCATCATCGGGATCATCCTGTCCATCTACATCCTGCTGGACATGCCGAAGATCCAGCGGGCCATGCGGAACGTTCTCCCCGAAGGCCGGCGTGAGGAGATCAGCGGACTTGCCGAAAACGTCGGCAACGTCCTCGGCAGTTTCTTCCGCGGGCAGCTTCTGGTCGCGCTCTTCGTCGGCGTCGCGTCGGCGGTCGGCCTGAGCGTCATCGGCATCCCGTTCGCTGCGGTCGTCGGCCTGATCGCAGGGGTGTTCAATCTGGTGCCCCTGATCGGGCCGTTCATCGGGGCGGTCCCGGCCGTGATCCTGGCGCTGCTGTCCGATCAGCCGATCGATGCGCTGTGGGCCGGGCTCTGGCTGCTCACCGTGCAGCAGATCGACAACCACATCATCAGCCCCAACGTGATGGCCCGAACCGTGAAGCTCCATCCGATCACGGTGATGCTGGCGCTGCTCGCCGCCGGGTCGCTGTTCGGCCTCTTCGGGATGCTGCTCATCGTGCCGGGGATCGCGACGGTCAAGATGCTCGCCGGACACTTCTGGAAGAAACGCAGCGTTCGCGAGGCGATCGTCGCGGCCATGCCGGACGGAGCGACGCCGGCAGTCGTGGCCGACTCCGTCATGATCGAGGACGTCCACATCGACGGCGAGGAAGTGGTGGTCGCAGAGGAGCGGACGGTCGTGCGGAAGCCGGTCAGGAAAGCGCGAGCGCCCGTAAAGCGTCGCACCACCCGAGGTTCCCGGGCCGCTCCGAAACGTAAACGTTCGAAAGACCGCTAGCCGCCCGCTCCAACGCCGGATCGACCTCGACCGCGTCGCGCACGAGTACGAGCGCGCCGACCTCCGGAGCCATCGTCAGATCCGCGAGCGAGTCGCCCACCGCGATCGAATGCTCGCGCGGGAATGCCCTGCGTTGCCTGTCGAGCGCGACGGCGCTGCCCTTGTCCACTCCACGCGGCTGCAGGTGGTATGCGTGCGACACGCCGGCTTCCAAGCCGAGGTAGGCGCCGTGGAGCCTGCCGTTGTCGTGCAGCGTCAGCCACTCGAACCCGCCGCCGGCGAGGACGCGATCGGCCTCCACGGTGTCGACCAGCCCCCGGAAGAGCTGGGTGTAGTCGCGCCACGCAGACCAAGGCGTGTGGTGCTCGAGCCGTCCGGCGAACGCGTCGAAGAGGAGCTTCACCGCACCGATGCGCTCCATGTGGGCCGCCGGCGGCTCCTCGCCCCCCGGATAGGCGCCGAGGTTGGTGACGACCTCACGGCCGAGCTCGTAAGCGATGAGCGCCCCCATCTCGGCGATAACGGTCCCGAGCCCGAGGATGCGAGCATCGCCGATCAGGCCGCGCAGCGAGCGTCCCGTCGCCGGCACCACGTCGATCCCGCGCTCGAGAGCCGCCTGGAGAGACTCCACGGGCTCGGTGGTCAACGACCCATCGGGGGCCCTGGTGAAAGCCCCGGCCGGGCCGAGCATCGTGCCGTCGAGATCGGTGTATACGACCCGTACGTCCAGGCGTAGGCGCAGGTCGTGGGCATGTTCTTCGAGTCGCCGGGGCATCACGGGCCATGCTACCCGGAGCCCTTCGCAGGACGGCCGGAGTCATCTCGAAGCATGCTTCGGCCGATTTCCGTATCCTTTCTCGACTATATGGCCACCGTCCTCGGCCTCCGCTGCCGCGAGTGCTCCCGCGAATACCCTGCGGAACCCCTTCACGTCTGTGAGTTCTGCTTCGCACCGCTCGAGGTCGTGTACGACTACGAGCGGATCGCGGCCGAGATCTCGCGCTCCTCGATCGCGGCCGGACCCCGGTCGATGTGGCGGTACGCACCGCTGCTGCCCGGAGGCGAGGACCGGGTGGACCTCGGCGCCGGGATGACGCCGCTGGTGCGAGCGGACCGTCTTGCCGCCGAGCTGGGACTGCGGGAGCTCTGGCTGAAGAACGACACGGCCAACCCGACTCACTCCTTCAAGGACCGTGTCGTCTCCGTAGCGCTGACGGTGGCCAAAGGGTTCGGCTATTCAACCGTCGCGTGTGCCTCGACGGGTAACCTCGCCAACGCGGTGGCCGCTCACGCGGCACACGCAGGGCTGGAGGCGTACATCTTCATCCCCGCCGACCTCGAGGCGGGGAAGGTCGTTGCCACGGCGATCTACGGGCCGAACCTGATCGCGGTGAAGGGCACTTACGACGACGTGAACCGACTTTGCTCGGAGATCGCGGGTGAGTTCGACTGGGCGTTCGTCAACGTGAACATTCGTCCCTACTACGCCGAGGGCTCGAAGTCGCTGGCGTTCGAGATCGTCGAGCAGTTCGGCTGGGAGGCGCCCGACCACGTGGTGGTTCCGATCGCGAGCGGGTCGCTGCTCACCAAGATCAAGCGCGGGCTCGACGAGATGGTGAAGGTGAGCCTGCTCGACGGGCACGCGACCAGGATCTCGGGGGCGCAGGCGACCGGCTGCTCTCCGGTGGCGACCGCGTTCAAGAGCGGCAGCGACCACATCCGTCCCGTGAAGCCTTCGACGATCGCGAAGTCGCTCGCCATCGGCAACCCCGCGGACGGCTACTACGCGGTGAAGGTCGCTCGGGATACCGGCGGTGCGATCGAGGACGTCTCCGATGCGGAGGTCGTCGACGGAATCCAGCTCCTCGCGCGGACCGAGGGTATCTTCGCCGAGACCGCCGGCGGCGTGGTCATCGCGACGCTGCGCAAGCTGTGCGAAGCCGGGGTCGTCCGGCCGGACGAGCGCGTCGTCGCGCTCATCACCGGCGACGGATTGAAGACCATCGAAGCGGTGACCGAGCGCGCGATGCCGACGATGGTGATCCCGCCGCGGCTCGACGACTTCCGCGGCCAGCTCGATCTCATCTCTTCGGGGGCCGACGCGTGAGCGTCAGCGTCAAGATCCCAACCCCGCTCCGGCGAGTGACCGGCGGCGTGTCCGACGTCTCGGCCGACGGGGCGACCGTACGCGAGCTCATCGAGGATCTCGAGCGTCAGTTCCCGGGGATGCGGGAGCGGCTGTGCGACGAGACCGGTGCGCTCCGCCGTTTCGTCAACGTGTTCGTGGGCGATGAGGACATCCGGTTCCTCGAAGGGATCGAGACGTCGATCGGGGAAGGGGCGCAGGTCTCGATCATCCCCGCCGTCGCCGGCGGCTAGCTTTTCTGCCTGTTCCGGCGCCAAAAGTAACCGCCGTTGACCCTCCTCCTCCCTCCTCGTACCCTGGACCCATGTTCCGGTTCTCGCTCCGCACCGAATACGGACTCCGAGCGCTGATGGAGCTCGCCCGTCGCTGGGGAGACGGTCCGATCCCCGCGCGCGAGGTCGCCGAGCACCAGAACATCCCGCTCCGTTTCCTCGAGCATCAACTCTCCGCGTTGCACAAGGGCCGCATCGTCGTTTCACATCGCGGTGCCGGCGGCGGCACCGAGCTCGCGCGCGATCCATCCGAGGTTCGGATCTCCGAGATCATCGAGGTGCTCGAAGGACCGATCGCCGCGATGTTCTGTCTCGAGCCGCACGACGAGGAGGTGTGTCCGCAGAGCCATCACTGCGGACTCCAAGAGTTGTGGGGTCGCGTCGAAGGCGCCGTGCGCGACGTGTTCGAGCGGACGACGCTCGCCGATCTCGTGATCCGTCATCGCGAACTTCAGCCGCTCTTGTGGCCGCAGATGGCACACGTGCGCGTCGTCGACTGACGCGCATCGCTCATCGGGTCTCATCAGACGCGATCGGCGCGCACGAAAAAAAATTCCCGAATCCCTTGAACCAGGCGACAACCCTCGTTATAGTCGCCGAGGTTTGTGCTCCATATAGAGGAGCGCACAACTCTCCCGAACGGAGGGGGGTGGACAGGATGCCGGCCAAGAAGAAGAAGAAGGCGGCTAAGAAAGCACCCGCCAAGAAGACCGCCGCCAAGAAGAAGGGCGGAGCGAAGAAGAAGAAGCGCTAGCGATCACACGATCGCTTCAAGATTCGCGAGAGAGGGCCTCCCATGCGAGAGGCCCTCGTCGCATCTCAGGACTCACTCACACGCGACTGCGTTCCTCGCCTGTGGACAAAGAAGAGGAGCCTCAGCGAAGGCGAGGACCGCAGCCGACGATGACGCGCATCGGGATCGCTTCGTCTGAGAGACACACTCCGCTACGAGTAGATGCCGATGAAGTGATCCGTCGCCACCTCGACCGCCCCGGTAGGGGTCGATTCCAAACGCCGCAGCCTCAACGGCCTCCAGGGGGCCTGTGACTTGCGAGGAGGCCGCCCGGGGCCCTATAAATGGGGTTAGCACTCTCGTAGGGAGAGTGCTAGGACTCTCCGGGTGAGAGTGCTAAGGAGGGGTGTTGATGGCAGCCAAGATGATCGCCTTTAACGAGGAGGCCCGAAGGGCTCTCGAGCGAGGCATGAACCAGCTGGCCGACGCGGTCAAGATCACGCTCGGCCCGAAGGGTCGCAACGTCGTCATCGAGAAGAAGTGGGGAGCCCCCACGATCACGAACGACGGCGTATCGATCGCGAAAGAGATCGAGCTCGAGGACCCGCTTGAGAAGATCGGGGCCGAGCTCGTAAAGGAAGTCGCCAAGAAGACCAACGACGTTGCCGGTGACGGAACCACCACGGCGACCGTGCTCGCGCAGGCGATGGTCAAGGAAGGTCTCCGCAACGTCGCCGCCGGCGCCAACCCGATGGGCCTGAAGAAGGGCATCGAGAAGGCCGTCGAGCGGGCCGTCGAGGCGATCAAGGACCAGGCGAAGGAGATCGAGGACAAGGACGAGATCGCTCACGTCGCCTCCATCTCTGCGAACAACGACCCCGAGATCGGCGCGATGATCGCGGAGTCGATGGAGAAGGTCGGCAAGGACGGCGTCATCACCGTCGAGGAGTCGCAGACCTTCGGTCTCGAGCTGGAACTTGTCGAAGGCATGCGCTTCGACAAGGGCTATATCTCGCCGTACTTCATCACCGACCCAGAGCGCATGGAAGCCGTTCTCGATGAGCCCGTGATCCTCGTGGCCAACGCGAAGATCGCCGCGGTGAAGGATCTGCTTCCGATCCTCGAGAAGGTCATGCAGTCGGGCAAGCCGCTCGTCATCATCTCTGAGGACGTCGAGGGCGAGGCCCTCGCGACCCTCGTCGTGAACAAGATTCGCGGCACGTTCCGCTCCGTCGCGGTGAAGGCTCCCGGCTTCGGCGACCGGCGCAAGGCCATGCTCCAGGACATCGCGATCCTCACGGGCGGTCAGGTCATCTCCGAAGAGGTCGGCCTCAAGCTCGAGAACACCACGCTCGACATGCTCGGCAAGGCCCGCAAGGTCGTCGTGACCAAGGACGAGACGACGGTCGTCGAGGGCGGCGGAGATGCCGAACAGATCAAGGGCCGGATCAATCAGATCAAGGCGGAGATCGAGAAGACCGACTCCGACTACGACCGCGAGAAGCTGCAAGAGCGGCTGGCCAAGCTGGCCGGCGGCGTCGCAGTCATCAAGGTCGGTGCGGCCACCGAGGTCGAGCTCAAGGAGAAGAAGCACCGCATCGAGGACGCCGTGTCGGCGACCAAGGCCGCGGTGGAAGAGGGGATCGTGCCCGGCGGCGGCGTCACGCTGCTCCAGGCTCAGAAGTCCCTCGACAAGCTGGACCTCGACGGCGACGAGAGGACCGGCGCGCTGATCGTGCGCCGCGCTCTCGAGGAGCCGCTCAAGCAGATCGCCCACAACGCCGGCCTCGAGGGCGGCGTCATCGTGGACAAGGTCCGCGGGCTCGACCCGGGCTTCGGCCTCAACGCCGACAACGGCGACTACGTGGACATGTTCAAGGCCGGGGTCATCGACCCGGCGAAGGTCACCCGCTCGGCGCTTCAGAACGCCGCCTCCATCGCGGCGCTGTTCCTCACGACCGAAGCGGTCGTCGCGGAGAAGCCCGAGAAGAACGCTCCGGCGATGCCGGGCGGTCCGGGCGGCATGGGCCACGACGAGTTCTAAGTCGCGGACGTCAGACCAAGAGGCGGGCCTTCGGGCCCGCCTCTTCTATCCCTTGTGACTTTTGTAACTGACGCGACCGCCCGGTCGCATTACGTTTGCCTCGTAGGCGCCGACCGGAGGTGGAGGATGAGGAACAAGAAGCGGAAGAACGAAGCCCTTTCCAACGTCATGCTCTTCTCGGGGTGCGACGGCAAGGAGATCTCCCAGATCGCTTCCTTGGCGACCGAGATCGCGGTTCCCGAGGGCAAGATCCTCGCCCGTGAGGGAGAGCCGGGTCGCGAGTTCTACGTGATCCTCGACGGCAAGGCCGACGTGGAGATCGGCGGCAACCAGGTCGCAACCCTGGGGCCGGGCGATTTCTTCGGCGAGATGGCGCTCCTCGACCAGGGACCGCGCGTCGCGACGGTGAAGGCCTCTACCGCTATGGAGGTCGCCGTCCTCGATCCACGCGAGTTCGTCTCGCTCATCGAGGAGCACCCCGCAGTCGCGCGGAAGGTCTTGAAGGTCATGGCCGGACGCTTGCGCAACGCGGAGCAGAACCCGATCCACTAGCACTGCTCGGGAATGGTGCGG
>JBKKCR010000275.1:0-13530 GCA_046712825.1 Actinomycetota bacterium
GTGGATGGCACGTCGTCGGCACTCACGCTGCCGCCGCCAGCGCGGCCGGTACTCGTGTGCCCTTCACCTAGCACTGATAAGCATCGGCCTCCTAGATCCTTCACACCCTCTTAAGAATCGTCCACGATGTCGTTCGGTGGGGTCTGGGCCCGCCGCCGTGCGCGTAGAGTGCGAGAAAGTGGGCGATGAAGCGAGATGCACGACATCTATGGCCAGTGGGACCCGGAAGGCACCGGTGACATCGCGCCTTGGTTCGGGGATATCCCCGGTGAATACGCCGGGATCAACACGGGCGAGTTGGCCCGCCTAGAAGCCCGCCACGAATCGGGCGAGTGGCTGCCCGACGAGGACTTCGAAATCATCAGCCGCGCCCGGCATAACGCGGTCTACCAGGCGCTCAAGAGCGGTCGCCTCGTGAAGGAACCATGCGAGGAGTGTGGCTCGACCGACGGCGTGCAGGCTCACCACCATTCCTATCTCCGCGAGGACGCGCTCGAGGTGACGTGGCTGTGTTGGCGCTGCCATTACGAGCAGCGGCATGGGGCACCTTACAAGCGGAGGCCGAAACGTCGGCGGCGATGATGAGGTGGCCTCCGTAGGCCGACTTTGCGTAGACATGTTAACGGCAGCCTCAGTTACCAAGACCTTCGAGGACCTCCAGAAGCCTCTTCAGCTCTGGCGAAGGGTTTGAAAGCTGCTCCGCTAGGAGCACTTCGGGAGATCTGCTAAGCCGGGTTGGCCCACAACTCGACCTGGATGTTGTCGGGGTCGCGCACCGTCAATAGATCACCGACCGGCGTCGTCCGCACCTCGCTGTGCTCGATCCCGAGCTCGTCGAGACGCGCCGCCCATTCGTCGAGCTCTGCCCGCGACGGAACGCCGAACGAGAAGTGGTCGAGGCCCATCCGGAACTCGGTGAACGGCGAGCCGTCGTTCGAGGAGTGCACCGTGAAACCGAGGATCGTGCCCGACTTATGCGCGAGCACGCGCTTGAAGCCTCGCCCCAGCTCGTCCTCGAGCTCGAGCACGCGGACGAAACCGAAGATGCTCGTGTAGAACTCCTCGCTCTTCGCGGCGTCGCTCACGGTAAGCGAGATGTGATGGAACCCGGTGATCGTCGGCATACTCTCCTCCTGGCCGACCCCCGCCTAGACGCAGAGGTCGGCGCCCGGTTTCAGATCATCTTCTTTCCCCTTCTGGCTCGACACGCGTGAGGCAGGACGGGCCATTCTAGGTGGCGAACGTGGGAGATAGCCGCGAGGTGGCGGCCTCCGCGTGGAGAAAGAGTCTTCACGGGTAGGTCGCAGCTGTGAAGACAGCGAGACTAGTGAGCCTCGCTCTAAAGGTTGTTTCCCTCTGTTCGACCGCGAGCCACGGACACTCCGCGTATTCGTCGCTTACTGGCCGAGCTCCTTGCGGCGGATCTCGTCGAGGAGTGGGAACGGATCGCGCACTCCTTTCCTCCATTCCGGCGACGAGTGCCATTCGAAGTGGACGTGCGGGCCGGTCGTGTGTCCCGTCTTCCCCATGGTTCCGATCTGGTCGCTGATGGAGACCTTCCGACCCTTCTCCACGGAAACCTCGTCGAGATGAGCGTAAAAGGAGTACCGGGTGAACGGTTTTCCTTTGTGCGTGAACACGTGCTTGACGAGCACTCGGTTGCCGTAGTCGGCGCCCCACTTGTTCGACTCGGTGAGCGTCCCGACCCATACGACCCTTCCGCCTCGCACCGGAAAGACGGGGTCGCCGACCTTGCCGCGCTTCGACGAAGCGATATCCGAGCCGCCGTGGCCGACGGGCCGCTTGTACGTTCCGCCGCCGGGCCGCTTCTTCTGATCGAAGTTGTTGGTCGGCAAAGTTTTGCTACTCGCCGGGCACGGATACTTCAGGAAAACCGTCTCCGCCATCACTTCGCCTCGTCCCACGCCGGATCCGCGAGTGCGAGGGTGACGGCGGTCCATTCGGTGCTACAGAGCACGTTGATCCGGAAGGTGCCGTAGCGAACGTCGGACTTGAAGAAAACGTTCTCAGCCTCGAACCGTTCACGCTCACCTTGGCCCAGCTCCCAGCCCTGCTTCGCCCAGGTTTGCCCGATGAACCGGATCGTTTCTTCGAACGGCTCCCGCACCACGAGGCTGATGACCCTGATGCCCGCCGAACCCAGGTTGACGCTCGACGCGAACGAGCCGGGAGGGAGCGGCAGGTCCTTCGGGTACCAGGACGGCATCGCGACCTGCGCCGGGAGCGGACACGCACGGATCGAGCCGACGCCTGCTGGGACCGGGGGCCGCACGGCGTTCGGCGCGTCTGAGCCTTTCATCACCTGAAGGGCAACGACCCCGCCGAGCGACGCCAATACGAGGAGCACCGGGAGGAGTCGGCGACGGGTCGAGGGAGTCGTGGAGGTCACATCACGATGAAATCAGGGATGACCTTCCGGCGCCACGCCTCGGCGACCGATCCGTTACTCGCTCCGCAGCACGAGCGCCGGCGGCGTGCGAGCGGCCGAGCGGGCCGGGAGCGCGGCGATCAGATTGGCGAGCACGATCACGGCCGGGAGGAGAAGCGCGAGCAGGAACGTGTTGACCTGCGGTCGGGCTATGACCCCGAGACCATCGGCGACGCGGACCCATAGCCACCGTCCGCCGATCACGCCGAGCGGCACGCCGACGAGCGTTGCGGTCAGCACGGTGATCGTGGCCTGCCACGCAACGACGCGACGCGCCTGCCCTCGAACGAAACCGATCGTCTTGAGGATGGCGACGTCGCGACGTCGTCGTCTGATCGCTGTGATGACGACGTGCGCAAGGGCGGCGGCGCCGAGCGCCGCGAGCACGGCTCCCACTGCCAGCGGGGCGCCTTGCACTCCGCCGAAGCTCACCGCATCGGCGAACTTTCCGCTGCTGATCTCCTCCCCGGTGTCCAGCTGTGGGAATCGTGGCTTGTAGCGAGCGACAACGGCTTCCGGTTTGACTCCCGGGCGCCAGCGCACGATCAAGTCGGAAACCGGAGGGACAAGGCTCTCGTCCGTCACCAACGGCACGATCGCGGCCTCCCCTGCGAGGAACACGCCGAAACCGAGTTCGCCGAGGTTCCCGAGCGGAGGGATCACACCCCGTCCGACCACACGAACGGACACGCGCTGGTCGCCCGCTCCCTGAAGCCCGAGCTCGATCGTCGGAGGATCGTCGGGGTCGAGCTTGATCCCGAGTGCGCGGATCATCCGAGGGCCGAGCACGACCTCACTCGCCTCCGGGGCGGGCGCGCGGCCCTCGACGATAGGTGGGAACAGAGATCCTTTGAGGTTGATAAGGGCAAGGCCCTGAACCGATATCCCTCGAGCCGGGCCTCGTGGCGCGAACACACGGAGCGGGATACCGGAGTCGGCGAACGCGATCGCCTCGACATCCGGGTCCGCGGCCAGCGCGGCTCCGGCATCTTGTGATCCGACGCCGGGCTCCCCGACCCCGTCGAACGTGGCGACCACCGAGTCCCACGTCTTCCCGTGCAGCTCGGGCCGTTCGATCATGACTGCCAGGCTGTCCGCGAACGTCGTCGCGGCTACGAACGAGGCGATGCCGAGTGAAACGACGGCCAGCGAAGAGTAGACGGGCAGGGAGGTCCTCCCCCGTCCTCGTTCCAGCGCGAGGCGCGCGCCGGCCACCGCGGGAACCGACATCCCGATCGCGGAGAAGAATGCCGCGGCTCGCGACGGCCGGCTCGGCCCAGCCTCCGTTCGGCGAGCGATCGCAGAGGCCCGCCAAGCCGGGATGAGCACGAGGATCATGACCGCCGTCGCGACGGCGAAGAAGCCAAGCCCGAGGACGGATCCGTCGAAAACCGGGCCGTGGGTCGGCTCGATCAAACGGACTGTGCCGCGAGGGAAAAGGGACGATGCCGGCCACGCGATCCCGACGGCGACGATGGATCCCACGATCGCGACCGGCACGATTCGGAGGATCCCGAGCCGGAAGAGCTGCAACCGGTCGAATCCGAGCGCTCGAAGGACGGAAGCGTCCTCGCCTCCGATCGACGTCTCTCGCGCGAGCAGCTGCCCGATGATCATCGCCCCGGTGAGCGCCGTGAACAGAGCCAGCAGCCGCAACGCGGTAGCCTGGAGGTTCGTCGATCCCTGCACGGCACGCGCGTGCGTAATCTGCTCCTGGGGCGCGAAGACCTTGCCACCCGTCAACGCACGCACGTCGCGATCAAATCTCGCGATGTCGGAGCGGTGCTGGAATCTCAACAGCATCGTGGGGATGTTGAAGTCGAAGTCGTTCGCGTATCGCTCGAGGAACCCCGAAGAAACGAGTATCGGGTACCCGAACAGCGGTCTTGGAGGCAGCTCTCCCGGAAACACCGTCTTCCCGACGACGGTGACCGTCACCGACTTGTCTCGGAGGGCGATCGTCTTGCGGTCCCCGATATGGAACGTGGCGAGAGCGTCCTCGGCGAAGAGCGGAACGGCGATCTCGTTGGGCTTCGATGCATCGGGAAGCCTTCCTTCGACGACCAACGGACGGTTTATCTCGGTGCCGAATCCAGGGTCGCGCGATCCGGTGATGAAGATCCCCTCGGGGAGATCACCTTCCCCGTTCCCCTCGGAGAATGCGAGGACGATCGGAACGGCCGACTCGACGTAGGGAAGGCGGGCGAGCGCGGGGAAGTCGATCTTCCAGAAGACCTCCGCGAAGAACGATGAGTCGGTGATCAGGAGGTCGTATGCCTTCTGTCGTTCGAGGAATCGCGGGTACGCGTTCTCGGTGCGGCGGGCGCCGGCGAGGGTCGCCAGCACGGCGGCTCCGAACAGCCCGCACAGCAACGCCGCGGACAGAAGGCTGCGCCAGCGCGCGCGCATCTCGGCGCGCGCCCGCAGCCATACGGCGCCGGTCACCAAACCCCCCTCGAGGCGGTCACGTCCCCGATTTCACCGCGGAGGGCTCGGCGGACAAAGGGAGCGGCCACGAGGGTCGACGGGGTGTCATCCCCCCAGCCTACTCATCGTTCAGGGAGCCCCTTCAGGGGCGATAACCGGCGCGGGCAAGCGGCGCCGCCGCACGATCGAAACCACAGACACGATCGTGATGATGCCCCCCAATACCTGCAGCAGGACGAGCTTCTCGTCCAGGAACAGCGCGGCGCCGGCCGCCGCGAGCACCGGCTGGGCGACCCCGATCACCGACGAAAGCGAGACATCCACGTGCTTGTGCGCCCACGTGACGAGCAGGTGTCCCGCCGTTCCCGGGCCGATCGCCACGATCACGATGAGGAGCCAGTCTCGCGCGCTCGGGTCGACGAACGAGCCGCCGGCGACGAGCATGACCGGGGTGAGCGCGACCGCCGCCACGCCGAGGACGGCAGTGAAGTACTCGATCGTCCCGGTGGTGGTGCGGATCCGCTTCGACGCCAAGAAGAACACCGTCCAGATCAGGATGGCGAGGAGCGCGAACACGTCGCCGGAGGGATGCCATCCCGGCTCGCTCGCCGAGCCGGCGACGACGAGCCCGATCCCCGCGAGCGACGCGGCCGTCCACCCGACGTCCCACGACGTGATGCGCTCTCCGAAGAGCCTTCCCGCGACCACGAAGACGAGGGCCGGCTGGATCGATGTGATCAGCGTGACGTTCGCGACGGTCGAACGATGCAGCGCCTCGAAGAAGAGCGCGATGTTGGCGGCGAAGAGCACGCCGGGTACAAGCGTCGCGCGCCAGACTTCCCTCGTGGGTCGATGACCGGTCGCGAGGCCGACGAGCCCGAGCGCGGCAACCCCGACCCAGAGCCGGCAAACGGCGAAGGTGGTCCCCGAAACCTCCGAGCTCTTGACGATCACGGTCGACGCGGCCCAAAGGAGCACGCCCGAGGAGACGGCCGCGACGCCGCCCACGTGGAAGCCGGCCGGAGCCTTCTGCTCCTCGTGCATGCGGAGAACGCTACCGGGTCAGGACTTGCTCTGGAGGTAGTCGTTCAGGGTTTTGTGCGCCCTGCGCCGGACGGCTTTACGGAGGAACGGCGTGCGTCCGAGGAGTTTGCCTGGGGTCCCCAGCGCCTGCGCGGCCCACCGCGCGAAGTTGAAGGAGTCTTTGTGCCGGCGGATCAACCCGTTCGCGAAGTCGAAACGCGCCTGGATGATGTTGTGCACCGGTCGCCCGGTGGCGGCGAACGTGTACCAAGCGTCCCACCGGGCCGAGCCGTTCCGATCGTCCGCTCGGATGTCGCTCGCTTCGACCCGCAGATCCGTCCCGGTCTCACAGAACATCCGCCACATGCCGGCCGCCTGGGAGCTCGTGAGGTTGCCGAACACGTCGTCCGAGAACTCGACCTCGGGGTGATAGCAGGCGACCATGGCGTCACCGTCGTGGCGAGCGAAGGCTTCATAGAACCGTTCGACCAGAGCGGCGTTCGGATGCTTGTCTTGCATCGTGCACAAAGTCTAGCCTGAGTCCCGCAATCGAAGCATTTGGGAATGGAGGCCACGGATGGGAAACGAAGGCGGGTCCCGGAGCGTCCTGATCACGGGCTGCTCGACGGGGATCGGACGCGTGACCGCCGAGCGACTCATCCGCAGCGGCTGGAAGGTGACGGCGACGGCCCGGCGGATCGAGACGATCAAGGATCTCGGCGATGCCGGCGCACGAGTGTTGCCGCTGGACGTGACCGACGAAGGCTCGATGTCGGGCGCCGTCGCCGCCGTGGAAGAAGCCGATGGCGCGATCGGTGTGCTCATCAACAACGCCGGGTACGGCTTGCAAGGTCCCGTGGAGGAATTCTCGATGGACGAAGTGCGTCGTCAGTTCGAGACCAACGTCTTCGGGCTCATCCGCATGTGCCAGCTCGTGCTTCCCGGGATGCGGCGCCAGGGGTGGGGGCGGATCGTGAACCTCTCGTCGATCGGGGGGAAGGTGACGTTCCCCGGCGGCGGCTTCTATCACGGTACGAAGCACGCGGTGGAGGCGATCAGCGACGCGCTCCGCTTCGAGGTCCGCCCCTTCGGTGTCAAGATCATCGTTGTCGAGCCGGGAACCGTCCTCACGCCGTTCGGCGACACCGCCGTCGCCAGCATCTCTGAGGGCGGTCCATACGCCGCCTTCAAGCAGGGTCTGACCGACACGGTCAAGGGCGCCTACGACGGGCCGATGGCACGTATGGCGATCACGCCCGAGAAGGTGGCCGCCGTGATCGAGAAAGCGATCTCGAAGCGCCGGCCGCGCACCCGGTATCCGGTCGGATTGCCGGCGCGGATGGGGATCGCGATGAAGCGCATCACCCCGGACCGGATCTTCGACGCGGTGCTCCGCTCCCAGTTCCAGTCGGCCGAGCCTCCGAGTCGCAGCGCCTAAGGGAGGCACCGATGGCGGCGATACGCAGGAACAAGCTCACGGAGATGATGTGGGCCGTGCATCGCCGGCTGTTCATGGCAAGCGGAGGCAGGCTCGGCGGCAAGGTCGGCAAGTTCCTCGTGCTCTCGTTGACGACGATCGGCCGCAAGTCCGGCGAGCCGCGCACCGTTTTGCTCTTCACGATCGAGCGTCCCGACGGCTGGGTGGTCGTCGCCTCCCACGCCGGCGAGGATCGCGATCCACCCTGGTGGCTGAACCTCGTCGAGCAGCCGCTCGCGACGATCACGGTCGACCGAAAGGAAGCCACCGTGCGCGCGAGGGAACTGCACGGCGGCGAGCGCGACGAGATGTATCGCCGCTTCGCGGAGATCGACAAGGGCTACGCGGTCTACGCTGAGCGCACGACCCGGCGCATCCCCGTCGTGCTGCTCGAGCCGCTGAGCTAGGCGTTCAGCCGGGCGATCACGGCTTCGCGATCGACGCGTCCGTCGGATGTCATCGGGAGCTCATCCACGATCTCGATGCGGCGTGGGCGCTTGTAGCCGGCGAGCACACCGCGACAATGCTGATCGATGTCGTCCGGCGCGAGTCGCTCCCCGGCGTGCACGGAAACCACGCTCGTCACGATCTGGCCCCATTCCGGGTGCGGCAGGCCGATCACGCACACCCGGGCAACCGCGGGCATGGCACGGATCGCGGCCTCGACCTCGGCGGGATAGACGTTCTCGCCGCCGGTCTTGATCAGCGAGCGCTTCGGCCCGATGAACGACAGCGTCCCGTCGTCTTCGAGACGCCCGAGATCGTAGGAATGCAGCCATCCGTTCCGGATCTTTTCTGCGGTTGCGGCGTCGTCGTTCGCGTAGCCGAGCATCACGATCGGTCCGCGGACGACGATCTCGCCGACCTCACCGGTCGGGAGTTCCTCGCCTGCGTCGTCCACGATCCGGATCTCCGCCACCGGCGAGGGCCGGCCGTGCGTGCCGGTCGCCCCGGGGGCGGGGCGGGTCACGACGCCGGTTAGCTCCGTCTGTCCGTACACGTCGCCCCACGTCTCGATGCCGGCGAGCTCGCGCAGGCGAACCGCCGCCGCCGATCGCCCGGAGACGCCGCGTTGGAGCGAGCGCGCGTCGGTGCCTCTTTGCTCGATCGCGTCGAGCAGCCTGCTGGTCATCGGCTCGACCAGGAACAGGCCGGTTACGCGCTCGCGCTCGATCGTTTCTGCGGCGATCACCGGATCGAACTTGCCCATGACCACGACGCGGCCGCCCGCGATCAGCAGGGACAAGCTCGAGACCATCGTCGCGATATGGAAGAGCGGTCCGGTCGTGAGGTAGGCGTCGTCCGCGCTGATGGCGTTCACCTCGGCGAGCTGCTCCGCGGCGACGAAGAGCCCCTCATGGGTCAGGAGCGCGCCGAGCGCCTTGCCGTCGAACCCCGCCGTGTACATCTGGACGACCGGCTCGCGGTCACCGGCTTCCCGCGCGCGCACCGGTTCGGCGTCGAACAGCGCTGGATCGGACACTTCGACCGCCCCGTCGCGAGCCGCGTCCATGCCCTCGCCGGCGAGGACCAAACCGGGCGCCGCGTCGCCGAGCACGCCGTCGAGCTCGTCGGCCGCGAGCCGCCAGTTCACCGGCACCAGGACGGTCCTCGCGTACGCGCAGGCGAAGATCGCGACGATCAGCTGCCAGGAGTTCCGGCCCAAGTAGGCAACGGTTCCGCCGGGCGCCACCCGGCTGGCGATGAACCCGGCCAGCCCTGCCGACCGCTCCTCCAGGTCCCCGAACGTGAGCCGGAGATCGCCGTCGACGAGGGCCTCCCGGTCTCGGAAACGCTGTGAAACGGCCGCGAGAGCGTCGGTTAGGGCGCTCACGCAGCCTCCTCGTTCGGGGGACTTGACGGCCTCGGCGGAGATAAGGTTAATATAGTTAACCGTATCCCGCCAAGGGGGTTTGCCATGGCTCGCGAGTACCGCGTCGTTTCCACCGACGATCACATCACTGAGCCGCCGGGGATCTTCGACGGACGGCTCCCGAAGAAGTTCGCGGACCGCACGCCGAAGGCGATCGAGGACGAGGAAGGCTCCGCCTGGATCCTCGACGGCCAGCCGGTTCGGATGAGCGGCCTGGCCAACGCGGCCGGCGAGAAGGTCGAGGAGTTCTCCCCGAAAGGCAAGACCTACAAGGACATGCGGCCCGGCGTCTACGATCCGAAAGAGCGCTTGCTCGACATGGACCTCGACGGCGTAGACGCGCAGGTGTGCTTTCCGACGCTGCCCGGCGGCGCGAACGGAACGCTCATCGAGCTCGCCGACAAAGAGTACGCCGCTGCCCTGACGAGCGCCTACAACGACTGGCTCGTGGATGAATGGTGCGCCCCGGATCCCGAGCGCCTCCTCGGCTTGGCGATCTTGCCGCTGTGGGACCTCAACGCTTCGGCGGACGAGGTTCGCCGGATCGCCGAGCGCGGCCTCAAGGGAGTCACGCTTCCGTCCGCTCCGGCGAGCTACCCGGGTGTCCTGCCGTTCACCGACCCGGGGTGGGACCCGGTCTGGGAAGCGCTTTCCGAGACCGGCCTGCCCGCGGAGATCCACATCGCCACCGGCAAGAAGGACCTCGGCGTGCTGAACCCCGGGGTCGGTTCACCTGCCGCTGTGTTCGTGCATCTCGCACCTGCGTCGAACATGACCGTGGTTTCGACGCTGCTCTTCTCCGACATCCTGATCCGCTACCCGAACCTCAGATTCGTCTCCGCCGAATCGGGCATCGGCTGGCTCCCCTACTTCCTCGAGCGCGCGGACTACACGTTCCGCAAGCACCGCTTCTGGACCGGTGTATCGTCGGGCACCCCGCCGTCGGAACTGTTCCGTCAGTCGATCCTGGTGAACTACATCTCGGACAAGGCCGGGGTCGAGCTGCGGCACATGATCGGGATCGACAACATCATGATCGGCACCGACTATCCGCACACCGACACGAGCTGGCCCGACACGCAGCGCGTGATCAAGGAGCAGATGGGCGACATCCCCGACGACGAGCGCCACAAGATCTGCGCAGGCAACGCGGTGCGGATCTTCCATCTCGACGCCGTCTAGAGGGCGGATGGGCGCCGGTCGATCGGCGGGAATCACCGCCGTGGTGTTCGACTACGGCGGCGTGCTGACCGGTCCGCCGTTCGAGCGGGTCGCCGAGTTCGAAGCCGAGAACGGGCTGCCCGCCGACACGATCATGCGGTTCTTCGACGAGCCCGAGTGGGACGATCTCATGCTCGGCAAGGCGTCCGTGCGCGAGTGGATGAAGACGATCGGCCGGCGCGTTCAGGACGACCACGGCGTGCACATCGATCTTCGCGCGCTCGGGGTGCTGCTCGCCGGGGAAGGGCCGCAGCCGGCGATGCTCGACATGCTGCGCGAACTGCACGGGCGTGGGACCGCGCTCGGGATCCTCACCAACAACGTGCAAGAGTCGGCGTGGCGCGGGCTGGTTCCCGTCGAGCTGCTCGACGTGGTGGTCGATTCCTCCGAGGTGGGCCTCGCGAAGCCCGATCCGCGTATCTACGAGCTGCTCCTCTCGAAGCTCGGTCGGCCCGGCGAGGCGGTCGCCTACTTCGACGACCTCGAAGAGAACATCCCGCCGGCGCGAGCGCTCGGGATCCAGGCGTTCCTGTTCACCGACGCCGAGCAATGCCGCAAGGAGCTCGAGACGCTCGGCGTGCTCTGAAAGCGGCTCAGAACAAGCGGATCACGCGGTAGGTCTCCGAGAACTCCATCCCGGAGTCGGGGTCGGTGTTCCGCGACATCATCCGTAGGCGCTCCCCGATGCCTTCGTGGAGCGTCTCGGGCAGCGGTTCGTTCCCGTCGGTGAACGCCGACACGTGGCTGAGCAGGGCCTCGATCTTCTGCTCGATCGTGCCGGTGACGTCGATCGTGATGGTGGTTCCACCGCCGCCTTGTAGGAGGACCACCTGGGGCTTGTGCGGCTCGAGCGCCTCGTCGATCCACAGCTCGGGGAACCGCCGTCGCGTCGAGGCGTCGGGAACGATCGCCCGGAGGGTGGCCTCGCCGACCGCGGGATGATCGGGGTGGGAGAGGAACTCCTGGCCCATGATGTCGAGGAAGTGCGAGCCGGGGTCCGGCGCGATGATCACGTCCGGCTTGTGGCGCCGGATCTCGCGCGCGATGGCCTTGCGGAGCTCCGGAGTCGGGTCGAGGCTCCCGTCCTCGAACCCCAGGAAGACAACGTCCTTCACGCCGAGGACACGTGCGGCGGCGAGCTGCTCGGATCGCCGGATCTCACGGAGCTTCTCCGTCGTCATCTCGGGGTCGTTCGCGCCGGCTTCCGCGTCGGTGGCGACGACGTAGACGACCTCGACGCCTTCTTTCGCCCACGCCGCCACCGTTCCCGCCGAGCCGAAGTCGCCCGCGCTCGGATACGCGAACACGACTAAAGCTCGTTCGATATCGAACTCGTCGTTGAGACGCACGGCGCGGATCTTAGGCGTTCAGGTGGCGCGCGTCGTTGTAGGTCTCCATCCAACCGGACCAGGTCTTGATCCCGCGCTTCTCGCCGACGCGCTTGCTCTGACCGTCGCAGCCGCGGTAGAAGCGGCCGCCGACCCCGGCGCCCGAACCCGCGCCGAGCATCTTCATCTGACCCTGCGGGTCGGCCTTCCACTCCCACTCGATGCCGCCGAACTTATAGAGCACGCGCTCGGCGAAGGAGTTCTCGTCGAGCGAGATCTCGGCCTCGACGTCGGTCGTCATCACGACGGCACCGTCCTGGCTCACGAGCATGGCGAATCCCCAGTCCTCGGCGCCGTAGCCGATCTGGCCGACCTCGAAGGTGCCGTCGTCGTACTCGTTCATGACCGCGTGCCATGCCACGTGGATGCGGTTGAAGTACGGACCCATATTCCAGGTCTGGCCGGGCGGCAGGTAGAGCTGGTCGTAGCCGTAGAAGCCCTCGACGCGGCGGCCGAGGATCGTTCCGCTCGCGCGGACCATCGTGCAGGCGTACATGCCTCCGGCGTCGCGAGTCGGGTCGTACCAGTGAAGGCCGGGTCCGATCGTCGGGCCGCTCAGGTTCAGCAGCTCGCCCTCGTCCCACTCGCCGCCGTCGACGCGCTGGCGGTAGCTGAACGGTTCGCCGGGGAGACCCTTGCGGCTCTCGCTGACGATCTCCTTGTCGTTGAGGGTGTACTCGACGGGTCCGCCGCGGAAGGATTTCCAGGAGTCCTCGTGCAGCTCCAGGTGTCCCCCGCCGAGCGTCGTCTGGATGAAGAGGCCGCGGCTCGACTCCTCGCCGGACTTGCGGATCGCGGCGTAGATGTTCCCGTCCTCGTCGCGGAAGCTTCCGTAGATGTAGTTGCCGGACAGCGCAAGGCCGAAGTAGGTCTTCTCGTTCCAGGATTCCTCGAGGTTCGGCTCGTAGGCGCCGACGACGCACTGATGACCGAAGTTTCCGCGCTGCCGGGTGACGAGACTGGGGGCCATGAGCTCCTCCTAAGGGCAATAGTTTACTAAGTTAGTCTAATCTCCGAACGCGCCGATTTTCAAGTGAATCGAGAGTTGCGCCGCCGTGGGACACCCTCCTGCAGAGGCGTCAGACACGTCTGACATGTCAGACACGTCTGACGGTTGCGAGAGGGCCGCAACCAGATGTTGGCACGACGAGCGTCCGACGCCGCTAGGATCGCGGCCCATGCCCGAGCAGCGGCCGAACTTCCTGCTGATCACGACCGACCAGCAGCGCTACGACTCGCTCGGGTGCAACGGGAACACGGTGTGCCGGACGCCGTCGATCGACTCGCTGGCGTCGGCCGGCATCCGGTACGAGCGGGCCCATGTGCAGAACGTGCTGTGTATGCCCTCGCGTGCGACGATCGTGACCGGCCAGTACCCCGGGACACACGGTGTCTGGAACAACGGGGTGTGTCTGCCTCGCGAATCGCCGTCGGTCGCGCACGTGCTCAAGGACGCCGGTTACGCGACATCGCACATCGGCAAGATGCACTTCGAAACCACGCGCCCCGACTTCAGCGAGCACCTCCGCAGCGTCGGCGAGCGCCCGGTGATGACCACGCAGTTCGTGGACATCGACGGCGAGCCGATCATGTGGATCGTCCCGACCGACGAGGATCTCCAGGGCCCGCACCGCGGGTTCGACTTCATCGAGCACTGCAACCACTTCATCTC
>JBKKCR010000276.1:0-8685 GCA_046712825.1 Actinomycetota bacterium
AGACGCGCGCCGCCTCGTCGCCAAGGTCGGCGAGCCGCGCGCCCACCGACTGTTCGATGCTCCTCGGGACACGAACGCGCTCTCCGTCGGGCCGGCTCGTCGCGAGTTCCTCGATGAAGAACGGCACGCCCTCACCGAGCCGCACCAACTCGGCGAGCTCGCCCTCGGTGGGGGCTCGGTTCCACATCAGCTCCAACATCTGCGCCATGTCATCTGCCGTGAGCGGATGCAGCTCGACGTCTATCCCCACGCGGTCGCGTGCCAGCGAGTCTTTCAACCGCGAGAGCGACGCCTCCGACTTCCCACGCTCGGGGCGCAGGGTGGCGACGACGATGTGCTTGTCGTCCTTGGCCGCCCGCGCGAGTTGGAGGACGACCGAATGCGACTGCTCGTCCGCCCAGTGAAGGTCTTCGAGAACGATCAGCGGCGGTTTCCCGAGCTGCGCAACGAGACCGCGGACCTCGGCGGCAACGGCTCGCGGCGCGGGGGCCGGGCGCTGACCGTCTGAGTCGGTTCGGGTCAGTTCGGTGATGAGCGCGCGGACTTCTGTCTTTCCCGTAGCGCTGCAGCGCTCGGCGATCGACTCCAGCAGATCGACGATCAGCGCGTACGGGCCCGGCTGCGCGACTTCCTCGGGCCGGGCCCAAAGGACGATCCGATCCCGCATCGACGCTTCGGTGGCGAACACGCGTGCCAGGCGCGATTTCCCGATCCCGGCCTCGCCGGAGACGATCGCGACGCCGCCCCCCGCGTCGAGCAGCTCCCGAAGCGCCGACAGCTCCCGCTGCCGGCCGACGAGGACCGGACAGAGCTCCATGGCTACAGGCTACGTCGAACCGGCGCTTGCGCTGCTATCCGTGCACCCCGGCTCATCCGGGGATACGGCGGCCTACCCCTTGCGGGACTTCACCTCGTCGGTGAGCTTCGGCACGACCTTCAACGCGTCGCCCACGATCCCGAGGTCCGCCAGCGAGAAGATCGGCGCGTCGGCGTCCTTGTTGATCGCGATGATCCGGTCCGACGACTTCATCCCGACGATGTGCTGCGTCGCGCCCGAGATCCCGATCGCGAGGTACACCTTCGGCTTCACGGTCTTGCCGGTCTGGCCGATCTGCATCGCGTACGGAACCCAGCCCGCGTCGACCACGGCCCGCGTCGCGCCGACGGCCGCGTTGCCGATGGCGGCGGCCAGCTCCTCGAGCAGCGAGAAGTTCGACGGGTCCTGCAGCCCGCGGCCGCCCGAGACGACGACCGGCGCCTCCTCGAGCTTCGGTCCGGTCGCCTCTTCCTCGTGACGGTCGGTCCGGCGCGCCTTCTTGAGGTCGTCGCCGATCGACACCTCGACCGGGACGACGTTGGCGGTGCCGCCCGAGGGTTCGGCGTCGAAGGATTTCGGCCTGATCAGAATTAGCTTCGGCCCGGCTCCGTTGAGCGAGACGTCCACGATCTGCGCACCGCCGAGGATGGCGGTCTGTGCCTTGTCCTCGCCCAAGACGTCGGTGGAGTTGCTCATCACCGTCGAACCGAGACGCGCGGCGAGCCGCCCGGCGACGTCGCGCGAGTCGTAGGAGAAACCGAACAGTACGGCGGCCGGCTTGTGCTCCTCGATGAGCTTCGACAGGGCTTCGGTGGCAGGCTGCGCGATGTGATCCGCGTACACGGCGTCGTCGCTCGCGTACACCGTCGTCGCGCCATGCTCGCCGATCACCTTCGCCGCTTCGGTGGCGCCCGGCCCGAGCGCGACAGCCTCGAGCTCGCCGCCGAGCGTGCGTGCCTTCGTCAGAACCTCGAGCGCGGTCTTGTCCGGCTGTCCGTCCGCGCTTACCTCGACGTAAACCCAGATCTTCGCCATCAGATGACCTTCGCTTCCTTGAGGAAGTCGGCGATCTTCGCCGCTCCGGTTCCGTCGTCCTCGAACTTCTCGCCGGCGCCGCGTGCGGGTGCGGGCGAGATCTGTGCGACCTCTTGCGTGGCCTTCGCATCGTCCGCCGAAAGACCGAGGTCCGCGACCGTCAGCTGTTCCACCGGCTTGGACTTGGCCTGCATGATGCCCTTGAACGTCGGGTAGCGCGGCTCGAACACGCCGGCCGTGATCGTCAGCACGGCGGGCAGCGGACACTCGACGGTGTCGTAGCCCTTGGTCGTCTGTCGCTGCACCTTCAGGGTGGTGTCGGCCAGCTCGACGTGCTTCGCGAACGTGACCTGGGGCACGTCGAGGAGCTCGGCGATCATGCCCGGCACGACGCCGGAGTAGCCGTCGGTCGACTCGACGCCGGCGATGACGAGGTCGACCTCCCCGGCCTTCTTGATCGCCGCGGCGAGCACCTTCGCGGTCGCAAGCGCGTCGGCGCCGGCGAGGGAGTCGTCGGTGACGAGGATGCCCTTGTGGGCTCCCATCGAGAGCGCCTTGCGGATGGCCTCCATCGCGGAGGCGGGGCCCATCGATACCGCGGTGACCTCGCCGCCGGCTTGCTCGGTGAGCTTGAGCGCGGTTTCGACCCCGTATTCGTCGCCGGGATCGAGGACGTTCTGGACCCCGGTCCGCTTCAACCGGTTACCGTCGAGCTGGTAAGGGTTGTTGGGGTCGGGGATCTGCTTCACGCAGACGACGACGTTCATACCTGCCCCTTTTCCTGGGAAAATTATGCGCAGGGAGAGTATCTGCGCAGGGGGCGCGGTTCAAACCGGGTGCGAAGCCGTTAGCGCGGACGAGCAGCCCGTCGAGGTGGCATCCCCCGGCCGCGAAGCGGTAGCGTCCGGGCGCGCCGGAGCAGGAGGGAACATGGACGTCATGAAGGAAGCGGTCGCCGTCCTCGCGGCCGAACAAGCAGACCTCGAGCAGTTGCTTCGCGGACAGAGCGACGAAGCCTGGCTGACACCGACCCCGGCTCACGGGTGGGACGTCCGCGATCAGGTCTCGCACCTCGCCGACGTCGAAGAGATCGCCTACGACACCGCGACCGCCGGCCCGCGCCAGCTCAACAAAGAAGCCCTGTCCTTCGAATCTCCGGAAGCGTTCACCGAGTCCGGCTGCGAGAAGGGCCGGAAGATGAAGCCCGCCGAGGTCCTCACGTGGTGGGTGACCGGCGCGGAGAAGACGCGGAACATGCTCGAGAAGAAGGACTCGAAGGAGCGCGTCCCGTGGGGGCTCGGCATGGCAGCGCGGACGCTGGTGAGCGCCCGCCAGATGGAGACCTGGGCGCATGGGCTCGACATCCGCGCGGCACTCGGCGAGCCGCCGAACCTCACCGAGCGGCTCCGCGACATCGCCTGGCTGATCTTCCGCGCGTTCCCATACGGCTTCAATTACGCCAAGCGCGAGATGCCGACCGGCACGCTGCGGATGGAGCTGGACTTCAACGGCGAGCGTTGGGATTTCGGGCCCGACCAGGCCGACAACCTGATCACCGGCGAGGCCGGCGAGTTCTGCCGTGTCGGCGTACAGCGCCTCAAGCTCGCCGACGCGACAACGCTGAAAGCCGAAGGCCGTCTCGCCGAAGAAGCGCTTCAGGTCGCGCGGGCGTTCCTGTAGACGATCCATGCCGCCGGCCGAGGAAGAGACCCGCGAGCTCCTTTGCGAGTTGCTCCGCGCGTTCTACGGAAGAGAGTGGGTGTCGGGGACGGGCGGTGGGATCTGCGCGCTCAACCCCGATGGTCACATGCTGCTCGCACCGACGGGCGTTCATAAGGAGCGCATCCAACCTCCGGACTTTTTCGTGATCGACACGCGAGACGGCTCTGTTGTGCAGCCGGCAGCCGATCCGACGTTGCGCCCTTCGGAATGCAACAGCATCTTTCGAGCCGCGATCCGCGAGCGTGGGGCAGGCTCGGTCTTGCACTCGCACGCGCTGTCGGCCGTGCTGATCGCGGACCTCGCGACCGAAGCGGATCACGTCGCGGTGAAGGACCTCGAGATGCTCAAGGGGATAACCGGCGTCACCAACAAGGACATCCATCTGTTACCGGTGATCACCAACACTCCGCGGGAGTTCGAGCTGACCGATCAGGTCGAGGCCGCGCTCAAAGACGAACGATTCGCGCCGGCGCACGCGATCCTCGTCCGCGACCACGGCGCGTACATCTGGGGCAACGACCCGTGGGAAGCCAAGCGGCACGCCGAGGTCTACCACTTCCTGTTCGAAGCAACCGTCGCTCGCTCACACAGATAGAGGAGGCCCCATGTACATGTGCCCTTGCTGCCAGCAGGCCGAACCGATGACCAAGGTGGACGTGATCGACGTCGCCAAGGCGGTCGAGAACGACAAGCTGACGAAAGAGGACGTGTTCAAGCGGACCTACCTGGGTCACGGCCGCCAATCCAGCGTCTTCGTCTTCCAGGGCCACGAGGGTCCATTCCGCAAGCACATCCACGTCACCCACGACGAGATCGGCTACGTGCTGGGCGGCTCCGGCTCGGTAACGGTCGGTGACGAGACTCGCCCGGTTCGGCCGGGCGACGTATGGGTGATCCCCTCCAACACCCCCCACTCGGGCGAGTTCGGCGACCCCTGCACGGTCCTTTTCATATCGAGCCCGATCGACGACGAGCAGAACCCGGACCGGGTCTGGCTCGACTGACCCGGCCTCCAAGCTCCCTCCCCAGCCGGCCCGCCGGGCCCCTCGGGCCGGTTTGACCGATTCGACCCTTCCGCGTGACCATTTAGCCGGTTTCGGGGGGACCGCAGTCCGGAGGGAAAGACACCGGCGGGCGCGAACTCCAATCAGGAACCCCGGTCGGGGCTTCTTGCTCGTATGGCCGGGAAGTTTGCGTTCCGCCACAAGCGGACTGTGAAGGAGGAATTGCGTGCGTCGTTCTGTGAGTCGTCGGCTCCTGCCTTGTTTCGCCGCCCTGATCATCGCCGCGGTGGTCGCACCCGCGATCCCGGCGAGCCGCTCTGCGTCGATCTCACTCAAAGGCCTCGGGCTGAACTACGACCTGAAGAAAGCACGCGCGGCGATGAGCAAAGCCGTCGACATGGTCGGCCCGGCTCCGAAGGCACTGAACGACTACTTCAACACGCACCCGTTCTCCATGGCCCACACGCCGTCCGAGACCATGATGCGGACGCAGCCCGACGGCCGGGGCTTCGCCGTGCGGATGCGCGATCTATCCGAAGGCGGCGGCCAGGTCACCCTCGACGGGCATCTCGTGGTCAAGGGTCGTGACGGCTGGTGGCGCTATGCGACGTGGGGAACGACGACGAAGTTCAAGGCGACGAAGGCGGTCGTGCTGCGCGACAAGGCGCCGAAGGCCTCGCTCGCGAGCCGCATGCCGGCATCGGTCAAGGCCGGGCTCGCCGAGTACAACACCAACCGCGAAGCGATGCGCGAGTATCAGGCGTTCCGCGCGCGGAGCATCGCCGCGGCGGCCGCGGCCGCCGGCCAGCCGGTCGTGTTCAAGGTCCCGGTCCTGCTCTTCAAGGTGAACAACACACCGTTCCAGCCGGACAGCGTCGCGAAGAAGTTCCAGGATCAGTACAGCGGCATCGGGACCAGCCCGACCGGAACCGTGACCGAGGTCTATCTCGAGCAGAGCTTCGGCAACATGGTCGTCGAGTTCGACGTCTACGGGCCCTACGACATCAGCATCTCGAACAACCCCGCTAACGACTGCTGGTACGGAACCGATGGTGGCCCCGTCCTCGGCGATCAGCTCGGCCTCGGCGGATACGGCGCGAAGGGCATGGCGCTCGAAGCGGTCCCCCAGGCAGACCTCGACGGCGTCGACTTCGCGCAGTACGACAACGACGGTGACAACTACATCGACTTCCTTATGACCGTGCACTCCGGTTCCGGAGCGGAGTCGACGGGTGACACCTGCGACGTTCACTCGCACTACTTCAACGGTCTGGGACCGGCTTTCGGCCTTCCCGCCGAGCCGACGCCGGTCACGACGGACGGCGTGATGGTCGGGGCGGCGATGACCGTGCCGGAGATCGACTCCGCGATCGGCGTCGTCGCGCACGAGCTGATGCACGCGCTCGGCGAGCCCGACTATTACGGCAACGCGGGAACCGTCGGCCTCGGCGAATGGGACCTCGGTGCCGGCGGCTCGTGGCTCGGGATCCCTGCGCAGACGAATCCGATCCATTTCAACCCGGTCATGAAGATCAACTTCGGTTGGGTCAAGCCTCGGATCGTCTCGGCAACCTCGCTGAACCAGGTGTTACGCCCGCGGGCGAAATACCCCGAAGTCGTGGCAATCCCAACGCGCATCGAGAAAGCGGGCACACCAGGTGCTGCCGAGTGCGACAAGAATCCGATCGGAGTGAGGGCCGGCCAGAACAACGCTTTCTACGACGCGAACGGCGACTGTCTCGCCGAAGGGTTCCTGATCGAGAACTTCTCGCGCAGCGCGGCAACGGAAAGCTTCAACTCGTGCGTCTATCAGCCGGCAGACTTCGACCGCCAGGCGTACGCGTCGGGCCTCGCGATGTGGCACTGGGACTTCACGAACTATCAGTCACTCGGCAACAACAACGTGAAGCGCCCGATGCTCGACCTCATGGAGTTCGACCGCCGGGACTCCACCCAAGACTTGACGCTCGGCATCACGCGCGGCGATCCACTCGATCTCTACTGGGGCGACCCGGTCGGGGCGAGCGGCGCCACGCAGCTATCTCCGAGCGTCGGCGACAGCATCGCGCCTCCGAGCGGGAGCCCATACACGGTCGCAGCAGCGCCGACTACATCGGCGAACACGCCGGAGTGGACGACGCCCAAGCTGCCTTTCGGCGTCCCGATGACCATTACGCTCAGCTGGGCCACCGAGAACGTCGACGACTGGGACCTGGCGGTCGAGCGCAAGGTCGGCGACACGTGGGTCGATTCCGGTTCGGATGGCGCCGCCCCGGCGTCGGGGCCTGAATCGGTTTCGTTCGTGTTCGAGCCGGGCACGACGTACCGCGCCGTTGCCACGAACTTCCTTTCGGTTTCTCCGAACGCAGAGGTCTCGGTCGCATACGACACGACCGCTATCGTCCAGCTAGGGCCGGCGGGGACGCGGGACAACACGTTCGCGCAAACCGGCTGGCAGTTCACCAACATCCGTCCCAACGGGTACACCGGCCTCGCGCACGCGGCCGAGGGCACGCCGATCATGTTCGACATCATCAAGCACACCACATCCACGCTGGACGTGTCCGGCGACTTCCTGCGGCCGGCCACCGAGACCGCCGAACCGGTCATCGCCGGCAAGTCCGTGAAGCTCGCCACGATGCTCTACAACCACGGCATCAAGGCGGTCTCCGGGGCAACGATCGCGCTGTACGACACCGATCCCGCGAAGGGCGGCGCACCGCTCTCGGTGCTGAAGCGTGATCTGGGCGCGTACGCCCGCGTACCGGTGGTCTTCTCTTACACCCCCAAGGCGGGCTTGAACGAGCTGTATGTGAAGACGACAGCGAACGGCGATCTGGTTTCGGGCAACGACGTCGTCCGCACCGAGCTCAACGCGAACCGCGGCGCGACGGCGGATCTCCTGATCGTCGACAACGACCGGAGCTGGGAGCGCGAGGACGCGATCGAAGCGGTCCTCCAGGGGCTCGGTGTTTCATATCACGTCGTCGAGGGCACGCCCTCGACTGCGACGATGAAGCCTTACAAGGCGGTCACCTGGATCACCACGACGGTTTCCGGAGCGAACGGCGTCATCTCTCCCGCGATGGCTGTTGCGATCTCGAAGTACCTCGACGGCGGCGGACGGTTCTGGTTCATGACCTCGCGGGCCATGAGCTACATGGCCGGGCCCGACCTCGCCCCGACGCTCGCCGGTTACTTCGGGCTGGAAGCCGCCAACAACATGCTCAACTCACCGGGGACCGCGCAACGGATCACCAAGGTCGCAGGCGGTGCCGGCGATCTGACGCTAGGTTACGTCGACGGCCGCCCGTACCTCGACTACGGCATCATGGCCGGAGGAGCGAAGGGGAAGGCCGAGGCGCTCTACAAGCATTCGCTCTTCCCCGACAACGTCATCGCGACACGCGTTACCGGTACCAGCGGCTTCCGCTCCGCCTATTCGTTCCCACTGGACATGATCCGGGGTGCGGCGGGACGCGTCGCGTTCACTAAGGAGATCCTCTCCTTCTTCGGGATCAGGACCGGCAGCGTCAAGCCGGCCGTGGCCTCGCTGAAGATCGAGCGCTTCGAGCACGTGCAGGTGCGTGAAGGTTGGACCGTCGCCGTCGGAGCCGTGGCTCCCGAAGGTGTCGCCGGTGTCGACCTCTTCTACCGCCCAGTCGGCGGCTTCGAGTACACGCGGCTGGCGCTCAAGTCTGCCGGCAGCGGCATGTACGAAGGCTCTATCCCGGCCTCGAAGATCGCCAACAACGGCATCGAGTACTTCGTGCGGATGACGACGGCCAGCGGCGCAGTTGTTGAGTCGGCCGGTGGCGAGAAGCGTCCGGACACCGCCAGCGCTGCCTACGGAGCCGCCGCCACGATCAAGTACGGCAAATGTGGAGCAGCGGCCGCGGCCGCGGTGAAGGGCACGAAGGTCAATCGGCCGGCTCCGGCGCCGGTGGGCCTGCCGGCAACGGGTGTTGGCGCGGGGCTCACCGGCCTGATCCCGATCGCCATCGCGGCCGCTTCGGCGCTGTGGCTTCGCAGGCGCTCAGGGTAGGTGGTTCGGTTTCCCAGTTTTGAGGAGTCTGACCGGTGCCTAGTGTTTCCGCCGTGAAGGGC
>JBKKCR010000277.1:0-8164 GCA_046712825.1 Actinomycetota bacterium
CTCGAGCGCCGACTCCTCTTCGATGGTCCGCATCGGCGGCTGCTTGAACGCGTTCTGAACCAGCGCGTCGATGCGACCGAACGCTTGCGCCGCGGCGTCGGCGAGCGCGCGGCACTCCGCTTCTTTGGCGATGTTGGTCGGAAGGAAAATGGCTTTACGCCCGAGCGCCTCGACCTCCGCCGCGACCTCCCGCAGCCGCTCCTCGGTCCGGGCGCCGAGCGCGATGTCGGCGCCTTCGCGCGCGAGCGCGAGCGCAACTTCACGTCCGATCCCGGGGCCGACGCCGGTCACGACGACGGCCTTGCCCTCGAGGAGCATCAGCCGGCGGTCTTCGGCGGCGCTGCTCCGCCCTGCAGACCGGCGTGGAACCACGACGCGTGGATCGTTCGCGCGGCGAACCGCCACCCGTCGGGCGTCCGGCGGAGCACGGCCTCGTAAGTACCGCCGGCGAACACGAGCGTCAGGCCGCCGGGGTTGCCGTTCGGCATGCCGAGCGGGCTGAAGATGTATGCGTCGACCATCGCCTCGTCGCCGTCGACTTTCACGCGACGGTTCGTGACGAAGTGCTGGCTCGCGGTGAACGGAGCCATCGCCTTCTGGAACCAGGCGATCGCGTCCTCGACGGTTCCGCGGACCCCGCCCTCCTCGGTGTAGTCGACGACGGCATCGGGGGTGAAGAGCGTCCGCAGCGTGTGCCAGTCTTTGGTGTCCAACGCGGAGGCATACGCGTCGAGCAGGTCGTCGATCGCCATGCGGTCGGCGACTTCTTCCGAGGTGGGACGCTGGCCGGGCACGGAGCGTAGCCTACCGGGAGCGTGCCTTTTTCCGCAGACTGTGGCCGGGTTGGCTGTGATAATGCAAGGTCCGAAGCGAAGGAGGGGATCGTGGAGAGCCATCCGATCGCCAAGCAGATCGAAGACCTGTTCCGCGTCACCCTCGCGCCGGTGTCGTTCTTCATGGGCTCGAGCTACGCCAAGCGCGCCGGCGACCCCGGCATCTCCGACTTCGTCGCGGGGAACCCGCACGACATGCCCTTGCCGGAGCTCGCCGAGGCCTTCCGCAAGTGGAGCGTCCCGCAGCACAAGGACTGGTTCGCGTACACGGACAACCACCCGACCGCCCGCGAGTCCGTCGCAGGCACGTTGAGCGCCGAGCGGGGAGAGACCTACGACCCCGAGGACATCTTCCTGGTGCCCGGCACCTTCGGGGCGCTTTCGGTTTCGCTCCGGGTCATCGTCGACAAGGGCGACGAGGTTCTCTATATCAGCCCGCCGTGGTTCTTCTATGAGGCGATGATCATGCTCGCCGGCGCCTCGCCGACGCGGGTCGTAACAAAGCCTCCCGAGTTCGACCTGGACCTGGACGCGGTCGCCGCTGCGATCACTCCCAGAACCCGCGCCGTCATCATCAACTCGCCGAACAACCCGAGCGGCCGCATCCTCCAGCCGGCAGAGCTCGAGAAGCTCGGTGAGGTGCTGCGCCAGGCGTCGAAGCGTTTCGGCCGCCGCATCTACCTGCTGTCGGACGAGTCCTACCGGCGGATCCTCTTCGACGGGAACACGTTCACGTCTCCGGCCGACTTCTACGACGACACGTTCGTCCTCTACACCTACGGCAAGACCTTGCTCGCGCCGGGTCAGCGGATCGGATACATCGCGCTGCCGCCACGCATGCTCGATCGGGAGGTCATCCGCAACGCGATCTTCCTGTCGCAGGTCGTCGGTGGCTGGCAGTTCCCGAACGCCGTGCTGCAGTACGCGCTGCCGGATCTGGAAAAGCTCTCGGTCGACGTCCCGCACCTGCAAGAACGCCGCGACCGGGTCGTGACGGCGCTCCGCGAGATGGGGTACGAGATCAACTCGCCCGCGTCGACGTTCTACCTGCTGGTGAAGTCCCCGATCCCCGACGACTGGGACTACGCGGAGATGCTCGCCGAGCACGACGTGTTCGTGCTGCCCGGCCGGGTGTTCGAGCTGCCCGGCTATTTCCGGATCTCGATCACCGCGAACGACGAGATGATCGAGCGCTCGTTCCCGGGGTTCGAGAAGGCGCTCACGCAGGCTCGCGGCTAACCCTGCCTTCCGGATGAACTACCTCGAACTGGTCATTGGTCATGGTCATTGACTTGTTAGATGCTATTCTGGCGGCATGGCAGACCGCGTCGTGCCCGCCAGCGATTTCAAGGCTCGGTGCCTCGCGCTGCTGGACCAGGTGGCTGAAAACCGAATCACGCTGCTCGTGACCAAGCGCGGCCGACCGGTTGCCCGGGTCGTCCCGCTCGTTGAGGAGCAACGAAAGCCGCTGCTCGGCAGCGTGAAGCTGCTCGCGCAACGAGACGAGGACTACTACTCGACGGGGGAGGCTTGGGACTTTCACGAGCCCACTCATCCGGCTTGATGGTCCTCCTCGACACGCATGTCCTTATCTGGTGGCAGGCTCGCAGCAAACGCTTGTCGGCGCGTGCGGCCAAGGAGATCGCCAAGGCCGACACTGTGCTCGTCAGCCCCATAACCTGCTGGGAGCTGGCAGTGCTCGTGCGAAGGCAGCGCGTCGGGCTGGATCGCGATCTTTTCCGGTGGATCGGGGATGTGTTCGGAGAAGAGAACGTCGACGTCGCCCCGATGACCCCTTCGGCGGCCGCATCCGCCGGGCTGCTCGGGCCCGCTTTCGGCGGCGACTTCGCCGACGGGCTCCTCTACGCGACGGCCCGCGAGCTCGCCGTGCCGCTCATCACCAAAGACGACGCGATCCGCGCGTACGCCCGCACTACCGGGGACGTGCGAACCATCTGGTGAGACTGCTCCCGGCCTTCAGTCCCGCACGCTCGCGCGCAACTGTGCGTTCAGGTTGGCCATCGCCTTGCGGAACACCCTCCCGAGCACGATGGGGGCGGCAGGTCCGATCACGCGGAACATCAGCCGCGGGTCGATCGCGAACGTCCAGCGCACCGCGCTGCCTCGCCCGTCGGGCTCGACGGTCCATTCCTCGACCAGCGCCTTGGCGAGCGGAACCGTCGTCTGATCGACGCGGTAAGCCCAGCGGTTCGGCCGGTTGTGCGCGACGATGGTCTCGCGGTAGATGCTCGGGCCGACCTTGATCTCCCGGATGGCGCCGAGCCCGTGCGGCCCCGCGCCCACGTAGCGGCCGGTGGTGAACCCGGGGAACCACGTCCACGTCGACGGATCGGCACTGATCGCGTCGAACACGATCTCCGGCGGCGCGCCGACGCGTCCCTCGAAGGACCACCGTTTCGGAGCCGTTTTCAGGAACTCGAGCGACTCCGCGCGCAGCCGGGGCATCAGTAACCCTCTTCCACGTTGATGATCCCCTGCAGCGGCTCGCCGGCGTCGTGGCGCTTGAGGTTCTCCGCGAAGATCTCGATCGTGCGCTGGATGGTGTCCGGCGAGCTCCACGAGATGTGCGGGCTCACCCGAACGTTGGGGTGCGCATAGAGCGCGTGTCCGGCCGGCAGCGGCTCGGGCTCGACCACGTCGAGCGACGCCATCGCGACCGTCCCGGCATCGAGGGCTGCGAGCAGCGCGTCCTGATCGATCAGAGAACCGCGCGCGATGTTGACCAGGTGCGCGCCGGGCTTCATCGCGGCGAAGGCGTTGGCGTCGAGCAGGTGATGGGTCGCTACCGTCGCCGGCGCCGTCACGGCAACGTGATCCGAGACGGCGAGCATGTCGTGGAGCGAGGTGACGACCTCGACGCCCGGTAGCGGCGATGGGGCACCGGTGCGGCGCACGGCGAGCACGTTCATGTCGAACGCGAGCGCACGGCGGGCGACCTCGCGACCGATCTCGCCGAATCCGACGAGTCCGAGCGTCTTGTTCCGCAACACGGCGAGACCGGCCGCCCCCCAATACTCGGGCGGCTCCGTAACCCACGACGCCGGAAGTTGTTTCGCGAACGCGAGCATCATCGCGAGGACCCACTCGGCGATCGCGGGCGCGGCGGCTCCGCGGGAGCCGGTCAGCACCCGGTCACCGACGGCGTGGAGCGGGAAGCTGTCCATGCCTGCGTTGAAGACGTGCACCCACCGAACGTCCTGCGTGATCGCCTCGATGATCCCGGGTGCCGCGTCGCGGTCGTCGAGCATCACGAGCAGCACGTCGCTGGAGGCGCCTCCGCCGGCCGGAACGAACTCGACGTCGGGGAGGACGTTCTGCAACATGCCGACCATGGCCGGCGTGAAGCGGCCCATGCAGGTGAGGACCGTTCGTTCCATGGCGTGCATCGTAGTGAATGGCGGCCGGCGAGGGCCCGGTAGGCTACGGGGAGCCGACGCTTTCGGGGGATCGGGATGCGCGACGCCGCAGGGGAAGAACAGCTTCTGCGTCCCTACCTGCCCAGGCTCCTGATCAACTGGCTCGCGGAAAGCCCGCAGGACCTTCACCGGACGGTCGACGGATCCATCGCTTTCGTCGATATCTCCGGCTTCACGAAGCTGTCCGAGCGCCTGGCCCGCCTCGGGAAGGTCGGGTCCGAAGAGCTGACCGACGCGATCGGCACGTGCTTCGCCAGGCTCCTCGGCGTGGCGTACGGGAACGGCGGCGGCCTGATCAAGTTCGGCGGCGACGCTCTGCTGCTCCTCTTCACCGGGCCGGATCATGCGATCAGAGCCTGCCGCGCGGCCGTCGGCATGCGCCGGGCGCTCCGCGAGATCGGAGCGATCACGTCGGCCGCGGGCCGGGTCATCCTGAGGATGTCGGTCGGCGTGCACAGCGGAGCCTTCGACTTCTTCCTCGTCGGCCGTTCCCACCGTGAGCTCATCATCACCGGGCCGGCCGCGAGCGAGACGGTTTCGATGGAGTCGACTGCGGAGGCGGGCGAGATCGTCGTCAGCCACGCCACCGCCGCCCTCATCCCCGCCGGCCTGGCGGGCGACCCGAAAGGCGACGGCCGGCTCCTGCGCCGCGAGCCGAGCGGCCTGTCGACGCTGCCGGCCGAGCACGTGGTCTCGGTGCCTGTCGAGCAGATGGTCGGATGCATCCCGGCGCCCATCCGCGAGCAGGTCCTCGCCGGCATCGACGAGCCGGAGCACAAACGCGTGACGATCGCGTTCCTTCACTTCGACGGGACCGATGCGCTGATCGACGTGCATGGACGAGAAGCCGCGGCAGCAGCGCTCGACGACCTCGTGATCGGCGTGCAGGCAGCGGCGGACCGTCACGGCGTCTGCTTCCTCGGCACCGATGTCGACCGGGACGGCGGCAAGATCATCCTCACCGCCGGTGCCCCCGCCGCGTCCGGCAACGACGAGGAGCGGATGCTTCTCTCCCTGCGCGAGATCGTGGGGCAGCCTCGCGCGTTGCCCGTCCGCATCGGTGTGAATCGTGGTGAGGTCTTCGCCGGCGACATCGGCCCGCCGTACCGGCGGACGTACACGGTCATGGGCGACGCGGTGAACCTCGCCGCCAGGCTGATGGCCAAGGCGAAGCGGGATGAGATCTTGACGGTGCCGTCCGTGCTGGAGCGATCCCGCACGCGCTTCGAAACGGTGGCGCTCGAGCCGTTCTTGGTGAAAGGAAAGGCGAAACCGGTCCACGCCTACTCGGTCGGGAGCGCCGGAAAAGCGGTTGGGGAGGCGGCCGGGACGACGGCGCCGCTCGTCGGTCGCGAGCGCGAGATGGAGGCGCTGCGCGGCGCGCTCGCGTCCGCCAGGACAGGGTCCGGCCGGGTCGTCGAGATCATCGGTGAGCCCGGCATCGGCAAGTCGCGGCTCGTCGAGGAGCTCCGCGATGAAGCTTCGGGGATGAAAGTGGTCCAAGCCGCCTGCGAGCTCTACGGATCCTCGACGCCGTACGGTGCCCTTCGAACGCCGCTTCGCGCGCTGCTCGGCATCGGCGAGCACGACGACAACGTGGCGGCTGCCGCCCGGCTCACGAACCTCGTCGCCTCGAAGGCTCCCGAGCTCGCCCCCTGGCTTCCGCTGATCGCGATGCCGCTCGATATCGACATCCCGGTCACGCAGGAGGTCCTCGATCTCGACGACGAGTTCAGGAAGGCGCGGCTCGAGCAGGCGACGTCGGCGCTCCTCGGCGCGACCGTCGCCGGGGAGATCCTCTGGATCCTCGAGGACGTCCACTGGATGGACGAGGCGTCGGCCGGCTTGCTGACACGAGTCACCGGGAGCGTCGTCGAACATCCGTGGCTCATATGCGTCACCCGCCGTGATGTCTCGGAGGGGTTCGCCGCCCGAACCGCACCACATGTGGTCGTCGTCCGACCCGAGCCGCTGGACGCGGCCGCCGCGGCCGCCTTGGGCGACGCGGTGACCGAGGAAACGCCGCTTGCGCCGCACGAGTTGGCGTCGCTCGCCGAGCGCTCCGGAGGCAACCCCTTCTTCCTCAAAGAGCTGATCGCCGCGGCCCGAGCGGCCGGCGGTATCGAAGGGCTTCCGGAATCCGTCGAAGCGCTGATCACGGCCCGCATCGACCGGCTGCCGCCGGGGGACCGTGCGCTCCTGAAGCGCGTCTCGGTGCTCGGTCCGCACTTCAGCCTGGGGCTCGCCGAAGCCGTCGTCCCCGAAAACGTCTCACTCGACGACATGAGCTGGCGGCGTCTCGACGAGTTCATCGAGGCGGACGTCTCCGGCTTCCGGTTCCGCCACGCTCTCATCCGGGATGCCGCCTACGAGGCCCTGCCGTACCGCCTCCGCCGCCGGCTCCATGCCGCCGTCGGCGACACGCTCGAGGCCGGAGCCGAGGACGCCGATCACTTGGCCGACACGCTTTCCCTCCACTTCTTCCACGCCGGCCGCTACGAGCGGGCCTGGCGGTATTCGAACATCGCCTCGGAACGGGCGCGCTCCGTCTTCGCGAACGTCGAAGCGGCCGAGTTCCAGGAGCGAGCGATCGAGGCGGCGCGCCGTTACGGGGACATCCCGCCGGCGGAGGTCGCGTCGGCGTACGAGGTCCTCGGAGACGTCCGGAAGCGGATCGGGGAGTTCTCGAAGGCCGCGGATGCCTACCGGGTCGCGGGACGGGTCACGGAGCACGATGCGCTCGCGCGTGCGCGTCTGATGCTCAAGCAGGGCCGCGTCCGTCAGGCCTGGGGCCGCTTCAGTGAAGCGGTCCGGTGGTTCGGGAAGGCCAACCGCCTCCTCGAACCGCTGGACGGGGATGAGGCTGCGAGCCATCGCGCGCAGGTCGCCGTCGCGTACGCCTCGGTCCGGAAAGATCAGCGACGCAGCGGCGAGGTCGTCCGTTGGTCGATCGCGGCGATCGGCCACGCGGAGCTGGGCGGTGACAAGGCGGCGCTCGCGAACGCGTATTCCCTCCTGGAGGCCGCGCTGGTCAATCTCGGCGAGTGGGAGAAAGCGGTCTACGCCGACCGCGCCTTGGTGCTGTACGAGGAGCTCGGCGACCTGTGGGGCCAGGGCGTCGTCTTCAACAATCTCGGCGCGCGCGCGTACTACGAGGGGCGTTGGGACGAGGCTGTCCGCTTCTACGAGCGAGGACGCGACGCGTGGGAGCGCATCGGCGACACGATCAACGCCGCCACCGGAACGGCCAACACCGGCGAGATCCTGTCCGACCAGGGAAAGCTCGAAGAGGCCGAGCAGCATCTCCGCAAGGCCGTGCGCGTGTGGCAGGCCGCGGGGGATCGCGCCAGCGTCGCGTTCGGCTTGAGCGCGCTCGGCCGGCTGCTCAGCAGACGGGGGTCCTTCGCCGACGCACTCGAGACGCTCGAAGAGGCTCGGTCCACAGCTGAGGTCGCCGGCGCTACCGCCGACGCGATCGAGGCCGAGGTTCGCCGGGGCGAGGGTCTGTTGCTTTCGGGAGACCCGGGCCGCGCGCTCGAAGTGCTCGACGCGATCGACGAACGGATCGCCACCGAAGCCGACGCCGAGCAGGTCGCGTCGACGGTATTCAGGCTGCGCGGCACCGCACTCGCCTGGCTCGGCGATCTTCCCGCGGCACAGGAGGCTCTCGCTAAGAGCTTGGATCTGGCGCATGCACGCAAAGCGGAGTTCGACGTGGCCTTGGCCCTGCGGGCCAGGGCACAGGTTTTCGGCGACGAGAGCGACCAAGAGGCCAGCCGCGAGATCCTCGACCGCCTCGGTGTGGTCTTCGTCCGGGACCCGCCGATCGAGCGGCCGGCGGCGGCCACGTCTCCCTGACCGGCCGTGCGTGAGCGAGGGGCCGCTCCCTCCGGG
>JBKKCR010000278.1:0-11866 GCA_046712825.1 Actinomycetota bacterium
TGGCCGGCGAGGAACCCCGCCGCGTTCGCGTGGAACGTCGACACCTCGTAGAGGGGATGCAGCTCGGTCGTCTCGCCGCGGATCGCGCCGGGCGCGATCAAGTCTTGGAGGGTCTCCACCGGATCGAGCACGAGCAGCTGCGACAGTCCCGTCGGGTCGGCGGCGGAATTTCCCCAATGACCGCAGTCCCAGGTCCAGTCGCCGCTCGCGCGAACCCGGTCGCCGTTCGAGGGCCACGCCCAAAGTGGGATGTCGCCGACCTCCCACTCGCCCTCGATGATGCCTGCCTCGGCGCCGGGCCAGAAGTTCCCCGAGCCGAGCACGTCTTCGTAGACGGGGTCCGGCTCGATCATGAGATTGAAGTCGTGGAAGTCGTGCGAGAGGTAGATGTCCTCACCGGCCGGGCGAACCGTGCCGGCCGTTCCTTCGATGGTTCGACGGCCGGCGGTCTCGTCCCCGGCGAGCCGGGCGGCGCGAACGTCGTTCGAATGGACGTACACCCACTCAGGGGTCGACCCGGCGAGGATCAGCGACTGGCTCCGCTGGCATCCGTCTAGGAGCGGTTGCGTGTGGCTGTCGGGGATGCCTGCGGCCATGGCGGCGGTGGCGACGGCAAGCACTGCGACGAAGACCTGGGCCGGGGCGCCGCGGGAGATCCACCTCATCCCACCTGATTCGCGGCCGGGCATAGCGAGCCCTGCCCGAGGCTCTCGACGGGGCCGGACCGGGTCGTCGTAGACTCCTCCGAGATGGAATACCGTCCGCTCGGCCGCACCGGCGTCAAGGTCAGCGTGCAGTGCCTCGGCGCCATGATGTTCGGGCCGTGGGGGAACCCCGACCACGACGACTGCCTCCGCATGATCGACCGCGCGCTCGACGGAGGCATCAACTTCATCGACACCGCCGACGCCTACTCGGCAGGCGAGTCGGAGGAGATCGTCGGCAAGGCCATCAAGAGCCGCCGCGACGAGGTCGTTCTGGCGACGAAGGTCCACTTCCCGATGGGGACCGGTCCGAACGAGGGCGGCAACTCGCGGCTGTGGATCATGCGCGAGGTCGAGAACAGTCTCCGCCGCTTGGACACCGACCGGATCGATCTCTACCAGATCCACCGGCCCGATCCCGGGACGGACATCAGCGAGACGCTCGGCGCGCTCACCGATCTCGTGCGACAGGGGAAGGTGCGCTACATCGGCTCTTCGACGTTCGCCGGCTGGCAGATCGTCGAGTCGCAGTGGGTCTCGGATCGCCGGAACCTGGAACGGTTCGCCTGCGAGCAGCCGCCGTATTCGATCTTCGCCCGTCACGCCGAGGAGCAGGTGTTCCCCGTCACCCAGCGGCACGGTATGGGAGCGATCGTGTGGAGCCCGCTGGCCGGCGGCTGGCTTACCGGCAAGTACCGCCGCGGCCAAGAGCCGCCCGAGGATTCACGCGTGAAGCGGATCCGGAAGTTCAACCCGCGTGTGGCCGACCGCTTCGACTTCGACCGTCCCGGGAACCTGCGCAAGCTTGAGCTCGTCGAGGAGCTTGCGGTCGTGGCCGAGAAAGCCGGCGCCTCCCTCGCGCATATGGCGATCGCGTTCGCCGTCGCGCACCCGGCCGTGACGAGCGCGATCATCGGGCCGCGGACGATGGAACAGCTCGAGGATTCGCTCGCCGGCGCGGACCTTCGCCTCGACGACGAAACCCTCGATGCGATCGATCAGATCGTTCCGCCGGGGACCGTGCTCGAGGGCTCCGATCGTGGATGGGATCCTCCGTGGATGGCCGCGGAGGCGCGGCGCCGCTAAGGCGATCCTCGTTCCGCGATTCGCTCCTTCTGCTGGGACTAGTCCGTAGCGACTACGAAAACCATCCTTCGTCATCATTGTCCGCTTGAGCCCTTGAAGGCACTCTTGTGCCGTCGACGAACGACTCGACCCGGGGGAGGGGGCAACGGTGAGCGTAGAACTGGGGGTTCCCCGTTCCGCCTCCCGAACCCGAGCCGGTCAAGCGGCCGCGACGCGCCGGATAGCCGAGCAGGTCCGGCGCGGCGTCGACGTCGCCCTCCAGCCGATCGTGAACCTCGATACCGGTGAGATCGTGAGCGTCGAGGCACTGGCCCGTTTCTCCGACGGCAGGTCGCCGGACAAGTGGTTCTCGGAGGCTTCGTCGCTGGGCCTCGGCGCCGAGCTCGAGCTCGCTGCGATCGAGGGCGCGATGGCTCGGATGAGCGAGCTGCCTCGGAGCGCCTCGCTGAACATCAACGTCTCGGCGGCCACAGCATCGACGCCGGCTTTCTCTGAGACGTTGGCCCGTGCGCCGGCCGGGCGTGTCGTGCTCGAGATCACCGAGCACGTTGCGGTCACCGACTATCCGACCTTGGCAGCCGCGCTCGCCGGGCTCCGCGCGCGCGGGATACGCGTGGCGGTCGACGACGCCGGGGCCGGGTTCGCGAGCATGCAGCACGTCCTGCGACTCGCCCCGGACGTCGTGAAGCTCGACGCGAGCCTGATCCGCGGCGTGGACTCGGAACCGGCGCAGCGCGCGCTCGTTTCCGCGCTGGTCTCCTTCGCCGAGGCGACCGGCTGCTCGCTCGTCGCCGAAGGGATCGAGACGGCCGGCGAACTCGACGCCGTGCGCGCGCTCGGCGTGACGTGCGCGCAAGGTTTCCACCTCGGGATGCCGGATGCCGCCGGGCCGTCGCGCTGGCAGGTTCAGCTGCCGCGTAAGCCCCGCAGGTCGGCGACGGCGCACGTCCGAGGGTTCGGCCGGTTCGTTCGGCCGGCATCGTTGTTCTTGGCCGCGGCGTTGTCGTGGCCGGGGATCGTTGCGGTCGCGGGCTTCGAGGGGCCGCTCACGGGTACCTCTGCGGAGAAGCCTCCCGTGATAGCTCGGCCGGACACAGGGGCGTCCGGTTCGAGCGTGACGGCCGAGAAGCCCGCGGCCTCATCGATCCCCGTCATCAAGCCCGAAGCCGCCCGGAAGGTGGAGGCGAAGGTTCCGGCCACGCAGCCTTCACCTTCCCGGGCGGCCCCCCCTCTTCCCAAGCCGACGGCACCGGTCGTGCACGTCGTCGAAGAGGTAACCGGTTTGACCCAAACGCTCACCGAAGACGTCACCAACACGCTCGGCCATCTGCTCAAGGGCGTGCTCGGCGGCTAAGCCGCGAGGCGTCGCTCCATCACGCCCTCCCTCCGGTTGCCGTCATTGCCCACCGTTAGCATGCCTTCGATGTCTCGTGCGAAGGCTTTCGCGCTCGCAGCGCTGCTGACCACCACCGGTTGTGCAGCGAGTCGAGCGCCCGCACTCCCGGGCGCGCCCGTCGTACGCACGCTGCCCGCCGCCGTGGAGCGGGTCGTCGACGGCGACACTGCCTGGTTCACGCTGACCGACGGCACGCGGGAGAAGGTGCGGTTCATCGGCGTCGACACGCCCGAGAGCACGACCCAGCACGAGCCGTTCGGGAAAGAGGCTTCGGCGTACACCGCTTCGATCTTGAACGTCGGCCGGAGCGTCGATCTCCAGATCGACCTGGACGAGCGGGACCGTTATGGACGCCTGCTTGCCTACGTGTGGCTCTCACCGCCGACGACCGGCGACGAAACCGAGGCGCGCGCGAAGATGCTCAACGCGATGCTGGTCGAGAAGGGCTACGCGATGGTTCTGACGGTTCCGCCGAACATCGCCTACGTCGATCTATTCGTGGCGCTCCAGCTGGAAGCGCGAAACGCGGCGCGAGGTCTCTGGGCGCTCGGCTCCTAGACGATCACGAGCCCGCCGTTGGGCGACACCCATTGCCCGGTCACGAAAGAGGAGTCGTCGCTGGCGAGGAACAAGGCCACCGACGCGACCTCCTCCGCTGTGCCGATGCGGCCGAGCGGTGTCTGGCCGATCGCCATCTGCTGCACGAACGGCGAAAGGAGCTGCGTCATCGGCGTGTCGATCCACCCCGGGCAGATCGCGTTCACTCGGATGCCGCGCGACCCGAGCTCCTGAGCCAGCGACTTCGTGAGCGCCAGGATGCCGCCCTTCGCCGCCGCGTAGTGCGGGACGGCCGAGCTCCCGACGAGCCCGAGGATGCTCGACATGTTCACGATCGTCGATCCTTCGCTCATGAGCTTCACGGCTCCGCGCGTGCAGTGGAACGTGCCGTACAGGTGAACGCGGAGCATCCGGTCCCAGTCGTCATCGCTCATGTTCTCGATGACCTCGAGCTGGGTCTGGATCGGCTTCCCGCTCATGATCTCCGAGACGCGCGCCTCGAACCGGGCGTTGAGCTCGTCGCGATCCTGGCCCGCCGTCTCGGCGATGCCGGCGTTGTTCACCAGGATGTCGAGGCCTCCGAGGTTGGTGCGGATCAACTCGAACATCGCGCGAACGGCGTCGGGATCCGAGACGTCGGCGCGGACGACCAAGCCGTCTATCTCGTCGGCCGTTGCGTGCGCCGCCTTCGCGTTGACGTCGTTGACCGCGACCCGGGCACCCTCCTCGGCGAACCGTTTCGCGATGGCGCGTCCGATGCCCGAACCGGAGCCGGTGATGAGTGCCCGTCGGCCTTTGAGCTTCATCGGTGCCTCCTCGCGGACGGCGCGTGCGATGTGTCTGCCGTACTAGAGTCGAGCATCGCGGTCCGAGGCAATTTTGACTAAGGGAGCCCCCGTGGAGCTAACCGAAGCGATGATGACCCAGCGCGCCGTACGCCGCGTAAAACCCGATCCGGTGGACGACGACGTCCTGAAGAAGATCTTGGGGCTCGCGATCAAGGCGCCGAGTGGCAGCAACCAGCAGGGCTGGGAGTGGATCGTCGTCCGCGACCCGAAGGTGAAGCGGGCGCTCGGGAAGCAGTACCGCGCGGCTTGGCGTCCCTACAGCTCGCTCGGCAAGCGCGTGAAGCGCGACGAGCCCAAGACGCTCCGCATCATCGACGCCGTCCAGTGGCAGGTCGATCATTTCGCGGAGATCCCTGTGGTGGTAGTCGCCTGCCTCCGCGGCGCGCTCATCCCCAAGGCGCCGTGGATCTACCGGTCATCGCGGTACGGTTCGATCTACCCGGCTGTGCAGAACCTCCTGCTCGCAGCCCGTGCCGAAGGGATCGGAGCCGCGCTGACGACGCTGCCGCTGTGGAACCGCATCGTGGCCCGGCGGATCCTCGGCCTCCCGCTGAGTGTCGAGCCGATCGCGGTGATCCCGCTCGGCTGGCCGATCGGCCGTTACGGCCCGACCACCCGCCGCCCCATCGAGGAGGTCGCCCACATCGACCGCTTCGGCAACCGCGCTTGGCTCGAGACGCCGCGCGGGTAATCACAGCGGTGTAACCGTCGCACCCGCCCCCTATCGTGGGTTCATGCACATCAGCGATCGGATCGCTTCGGTCGGCGCGGACGGACCGAGCACCGCTTGAGGGGTATCGGACGTGACGGGGTTTACTAGGGCGATGAGCGGCGTGCTCGAGCGCGACGAAGGACGTCTGTTGGTGTCGGGCCCGCCCGGTACCGGCAAGACCCGCGCGCTGGTCGAGCGCTTCGCCCGGCTGATCGAGCGTGGCGCCGATCCCGAGCGCGTGCTGCTCCTCGTTCTCAATCGCCGGGCCGCGCGGGAAGCACGCGAGCATCTGCTCCGGCGCCTGCGTCGCTCGCTCCCGACGCTGCACGTCCACACCGCCCATTCGTTCGCCTACGGCGTCCTGGGGCGCCGCTTCGCCGAGCTCGGCTACCCAGAGCCTCCCCAAGTCTTGTCCGCCGCCGAGCAGTACGCGACCGTCCGCGAGCTGCTCCTGCACGAGCGCCCCGAGGACTGGCCGTCGTTCGGGCATCTTCTTCCCGTGCGCGGCTTCGCGCGCGAGGTCGCCGACTTCGTGCTCCGCGCTCAGGAGCGGCTGCACGATCCGGCCTCGCTGGGGGAGGAGCTCGGGCGAGCCGGTCGCCGAGACGTGCGGGAGGTCGTCGGATTCTTCACGCAGTACCTCGACGTGATGACCGCTTCGAACCGCGTGGACTTCGCGGGCCTGCTTCACCAGTCCGTCGCGCTCCTCCAACGCGGGCTCGGCGAGGTGGAGGCCGTCGACCATGTCCTCGTCGACGACTACCAGGACGTCACGCCGGCCGCCGAGGCCATCATCCACGCGCTGGCGCAGGGCGCTCGATCCACCGCGATCGCGGCCGACGGCGGTGGACACGTTTTCGCGTACCGGGGCGGCTCGCTCGAGCCGCTGCGACGCATCGACCACCTGCTCGCGCCCGAGCACGTCGACCTCGATCCGTCGGCCGGCCGGCTGGACGCCGCTGGGCTGGCCGTCCTCGACAACCCGGACGCGGCCGCCGCGCCGGACAGGGTCGCCGGCATCGAGGCGCGGTGCTACGTCCACCCCGGCGAGGAAGCCGACGCGATCGCGCACGAGCTCCTGCGCGCGCGGGTCGACGACGACGTCGCCTGGGAGCGCATGGCGGTCGTGGTGCGACGCTACGGCGAGTATCTGACGGCGCTTCGGCACGCGCTGGCGCGTCACGGGGTCCCGCACGTCGTCCTCGGCGAGGCGTCGGCCGTCGCCGCCGAGCCGGCCAACCGGCCGGTCATCGCGCTCCTCCGGTACGCGCTGCGGCCGGAACGACGTGAAGATCTGCTCGAGCCCCTGCTGTCGTCGACCGCCGGGGGCCTGGACCCGCATGGTCTTCGCCGCCTCCGCAGAGAGGCGCGTCGCCGCGAGACGTCCTTGAAAGGATTGGTTCACGGGGACGCCGACCTCGGCACGCTGCCGGAGGACCTCCGTGTGGTCGTCGAGCGCTTCCGCGCGCTCGTCGCCGGCGTCGAGGAGCGCGCGACGCGTCCGCCCGACGACGTCTTCTTCTGGCTCTGGTCCAACTTGCCGTACACGCACGCGCTCGTGGAGAACGGCTCCCATCGCGACCTCGACGCCCTCGCCGCGCTCGGCGACATCATCACCCGGTTCACGGAGCGGCGCGGCGAGGGCGCGAGCATCGCCGACTACCTCGAGACGCTCGAGGCCGCGGAGTTCGGGCCGGATCCGTGGGTGTTGCCCGAGGAACGGAACCCGCACGCGGTGCAGGTCGTGTCGGCGCACCGCGCCCACGGCCTCGAGTTCGACCTCGTCTGCGTGGCGGGCTGCGTCGAAGGCGAGTTCCCGGCGCCGCGCCGGGCCGCCGCGTTGCTGGACCTCGATCAGATCCTGAGGCCGCGCGCGCCTGGCGAGCGGTTGACGGACTCGCTCGCCGAGGAGCGACGTCTCTTCCGCTTGGCGGTGAGCCGTTCGCGCGGTCGCACGATCCTGTTCGCGAGCGAGTCGCCGAGCGGGACGAACCCCCGCACGCCGAGCCGCTACGCCAAGCGGCTTTCGCTCGAGTGGGATCGCACCGGGGACCCGACCGGGCACTCGTCGTCGCTCCGTTCGCTCGAGGCCGACCTGCGCCGGACCGTCGCGTCGGCCGAAGCGCCGCCGGCTGAGCGGCTCGCCGCGCTCGCGGCCCTGCCGCGCACCGGCGCCGACCCGCGGGTCTGGTGGGGGAGCCGTGACTGGACCGACCCGGGCGTCGAGCTCTACGGCGAAAGCATCCGAACCTCGTACTCGCGTCTGTCGAACATGGAGGACTGCGCGCTGAAGTATCTCTACGAGGTCGAGATGGGGCTCGATCCCGCGCAGTCGTACCAGATGTGGCTGGGGTCGGTGATCCACGAGATCATCGACAAGGTTCAGCGCAACGAGGTCCCGCGCGAGAAAGAGCCGGTGCTCGCGCTCCTCGCGGAGATGTGGGAGCCGAACCGGTTCCCGAACGCGGCCGTCGAGCACCGACGCCGTCTCGACGCCGAGGAGATGCTCCGCCGCTGGATGGCCGGCGAGCAGGCGACGGTCGAGCACTCCGAGGTGTCGTTCGAATATCCGCTCGGAGACGCGGTCATCCGCGGAAAGATCGACGCCATCTTCCGCAACGAGAACCGCAAGCTCCGGCTCGTCGATTACAAGACCGGTCGCTGGGCGCCCACCAAGGAAGAGACCGAAACGAACCTGCAACTCGGCGCGTACTTCCTGGCGATGCTGCGCGACCCCGAGCTGGCGAAACTCGGCAGGACGGGCTTCCTGCAGCTTTCGTACCTGGGCGCGATGCGGGGAGACGACGGGTTCGCCCGCGTCGTGTTCACCCCGGGCGAGGGATACGAGCAGTGGGCCGAACAGACGATCACCGAGCTCGTCGGGCGGATCCGCGCCGAGTCGTTCGCGCCGAACCCGGCGGCCGATTGCCGGTGGTGCGACTTCAAGCCGATCTGCCCCCTGTGGCCCGAGGGCCGCGAGGCCGTGCGATGACCCCGGCCGAGCCGATCCGTCCGGACGAGCTTCCCTACGAGGGCGCGCCGCCCGAGATCCTCGCCGCGATGGGCAAGGACCGCCGGCCGCCGACCGTGCAGCAGTGGAGCGCGATCTCGCACGACCTCACGCCGTGCGCGGTGGTCGCCGGCGCCGGGTCGGGCAAGACCGCGGTCATGGCCGCGCGCGTCGTCTACCTGACGCTGAACAAGATGGCTCGGCCGTCGGAGATCCTCTGTCTGACGTTCACGAACAAGGCCGCCCAGGAGCTCGCCGGTCGCGTGCGCGATGCGACCGCTCCGCTCGGGCTCCCCGAGGGCGAGGAAGCCACCGTGATGACCTACCACGCGTTCGCCGCGCGGCTGCTCGACGACTACGGGCTCCGGATGGGCGTCGAAGCCGGGCCGATGCTGCTGACCGCCGCACACAAGTGGCAGCTCGCGTCGACGCTGTTCACCGACCGCACCTTCGATCACCTCGAGGTTCGCACCGTTCCCTACACCGTGCGATTGATGCTTCAGCTCGCCGACCACTGCGCGAACCACCTCGTCGACCCGCTTACGCTGGCGGCCGCGAGCGAGGAGTGGGCCGGCAGGCAGGAGATAAAGAAGGCCTGGGACCGAGACGCGCGCGAGTGCGGGTTCCGCCGCGCCGAGCTGGCGCGGCTCGTCGACGCGTACCAGAAGCGCAAGGCCGAGCTCGGCGTCATCGACTACGGCGATCAGATCGCCAAGGCCGTCGAGCTGATCCGCAACTACCCCGCCGTGGTCGCCGACTTCCGCGCGCGATATCCCGTGGTGCTGCTCGATGAGTACCAGGACACCAACTACGCGCAGGCGGTGCTGATCTCAGAGCTGTTCGGCGCCGGCTACCCGATGATGTGCGTCGGGGATCCCGACCAGAACATCTACGCCTGGCGCGGCGCATCGCTCCGCAACATCTTGCGGTTCGCCGACGAGTTCACCGGCGACTCGCGGCCGCTGTACGTCAACTTCCGGTCGGGCTCGCGGATCCTCGCGGTCGCCAACCGCGTGATCTCCGAGGTTCCCGAGGAACGCCGGGCGAAGGACAAGCAGCTCCGCCCGCATCCGTCGCGCGGCGAGGGCCGCGTGCTCGCGTTCGTCGCGCTCGACGAGCGGCACGAAGGGCGCAAGATCGCGGGGATCATCAAGGAGGAGCGCGCCGCCGGCCGGTCGTACGGCGAGATCGCGGTCTTGTGCCGCAAGAAACGACTGTTCGGCCCGATCGCCGAGGTGTTGCGGGAGGAAGGCATCCCGGTCGAGGTCGTCGATCTCGGCGGGCTGTTGCAACTCCCGGAGGTCGTGGACGTCGTCTCGTGGCTGCGCCTGCTCGAGGACCCCGGCCGCAACATCGCGCTTGCCCGCGTGCTGCAGGGGCCGCAGTGGCGGATCGGCTACCGCGACCTGGTGGCGCTCGCGCGGTGGAGCGCCCGGCGCAACCGCCTGTTGAAGGAGGACCTCAAGGAGGCCGAGCATCCCGGCGACGTCGCGTTCGCGCTCGCGGAGGCCCTGGACAACCTCGACGACCCCGAGATGGAAGGCCTCTCCGACGAGGCGCGCACGCGCCTGCGCGAGTTCAACGCGCTCTTCGAGTCGCTGCGCGGCGCTGCTGCCGGCGGCCCGCTGGACGAGCTCGTCACCGTCGTGATCGAGCGGACTGGCCTGATGCGCGAGCTCGAGGCGTCGTCCTCGCCGGTCGCCGTCGGCGCTCGGCGCAACCTCTTGAATTTCGTCGGCTCGGTGTCGTCGTTCGCGCCGGTCGAGGGTGACGCGACGCTCTCGACGTTGATGTCCTACCTGGACGCCGCCGGCGAGGCCGAGGAGGACTTCGAGCAGGTGCAGCTCTCCGACGCCGAGACCGTGAAGATGCTGACGATCCACAAGGCGAAGGGCCTCGAGTGGGACGTCGTGTTCGTGCCGGGCCTGGCCGAGAGCAGACGCTCGGCGATCTTCCCGGACGTGTCGCGCCAGCCGAACCCAGTCACCCGGCCCGAAACGCTTCCGTTCGACTTCCGCGGCGATCGCGAGGTGCTGCCGCAGTACGACGGGAACATCAAGAAGTTCCGCGAGACGCTGAAGGAGCGGGGCCTCGAAGAGGAGCGGCGCTTGTGCTACGTGGCGCTGACGCGTGCCCGCCAGCTGCTCGTGTGCTCGGCCGCGTACTGGTACGAAGGCCCGCAAGACCCCTTCGAGCCGGGCGTGTTCTACAGGGAGATCGTCTCGCACGACGCGTGCGAGGAGCTCTTGCCTCGGCCTGACTGCCCCGAGCCCAACCCGCTGATCGAGATCCGGGCGGAGCGTGCCAAGGTCTGGCCGCCCGAAGCGCGCCCCGACGACGCGGGCGGTCCGTTCCCGGAGGGGTGGCACGCGGCGGCGGTCGCGGCGATGGAGGAGTCGGTTGGTTCCGGCGCGCTTTCACCCGGCGAGCGCGCGCTGTTCGATGAGCGCCTCGGGTCGCACCTCGAGCGGATCGACCTGATCTCGACCCGAGCGTCGACGGACTCGCGCCCATCACCGCCCACGACGCTTTCGGTCTCCGCGCTGCTGGAGTACGAGCGCTGCCCGAAGCTTTTCTACTGGGAGTACGTCCGTCCGCTGCCCCGCCGGCCGAGCGGAGCCGCGCGGATCGGCACCGAGATCCACCGCTGGATCGAGCAGCAGAGCCAGGGTCAGGTCGCACTCTTCGATCCGGAGGATCTACCGGACCTCGCGCCGGAGGAGCGCGGAGAGGAGCCTGGGACGCTGGCGAGACTCCGGGACGCGTGGAGCACGAGCCGTTTCGCCGGCGTGACCCCGTGGGCGACCGAGCGGCCATTCCTGCTCGCGGTGGACGGGTTCGTCATCGGCGGCCGGATCGACGCGATCTTCGGGGAGCGCGACGGCGCGTGGGAGATCGTCGACTACAAGACGGGCCGCGTCCCGGCGGAGGGGGATCCGGTGGCCGGGCTGCAGCTCGACGTGTACGCGCTGGCCGCGCACGAGGTGTGGGGCAAGAAGCCCGAGGATCTGACGCTGACTTACTACTACGTGTCCGAAGGGAAAGAAGTGTCGCGCGCCGCCGGTGACATGGACGCGATCCGAGCCCGGATACTCGCGTCGTTCCGCTCGATCGCGGACAGCATGTACGAGCCCGAGCCGAGCGCCGCGTGCCATTGGTGCGCGTTCCTGCCGTTCTGCAAGCCGGGCCGCGAGTACGTGGCAGTCGAGGAGCGTTAGCTCTCGCGGCTTCCGGCCCTCAGCCGCTCCATTGCGGCCTCCGCGTAGTCGAGAGGTTCGTCGGGGATCTCGCCGCGCTTCGCAGCCGATAGGTACGTACAGGACAGCACCAGCGCCATGTGCGAGAACGCTTGCGGGAAGTTGCCGAGTGGCTCGCCGGTCGCCGGGTCGGCTTCCTCCGCGAGCAGCCCAACGTCGTTCGCCAATCCGAGCAGCTTGTCGAGGAGCTCCTCCGCTTCCTCGATCCGGCCGGCGTGGGTCAGGCAGTCGACCAGCCAGAAGCTGCACAGCAGGAACGCGCCCTCTTCGCCGGTGAGGCCGTCGGGTGAGAGGT
>JBKKCR010000279.1:0-25256 GCA_046712825.1 Actinomycetota bacterium
CGGTCAGCGTGTCGACGATCTTGCGGAGCAAGCCGCGCGAATCGGCGGTCGTGTCGCGCTCGGCGACGAAGACGATCACCTCGCCGCGGCGCGGCTCGCGGAATCGATACACGAGCTTGTTGACGAGTACGCGGTCGCCGATCTCGAGCGTCGGGACCATCGACTCGGACGGGATGAAGAAAGCTTGGATCAAGAACGTCTTGATGAGCAGCGCCAAGCCGAACGCGATCAGGATGAGGACCGGCAGCTCCTTGAAGAACGCCCAGGCGCTTCGCTTCTTCGGCGGTGGACCGGCGGGCTTATCGGGCCAGTCCGACTGAAGGGGGGAATCCTCGAGCGGCGGACGCACGGAGGGCGTCCTAGGCCTGCGCCGGAGTCTCGGTCTCGTCGGCCGCAGACGCCTCGGGTGTCACCTCGGCGGCCGCCGCCGGCTCTTCCGGCACCTCCGGCGGGGCAACTTCGACGGTCTCGGCGGTCACGACGGTAGCGACGCCCTCTTCGGGCACAGCGACACGTCGCTCCTTGATCTTCGCCTTCCGGCCGGTGAGCTCGCGCAGGTAGTAGAGCTTCGCGCGCCGCACCTTGCCGTGCTGGACGATCTCGAGCTTGGAGACCGTGGGCGCGTGGATGGGGAACGTCCGCTCGACGCCGACCCCGAAGGACATCTTTCGAACCGTGAACGATTCCCGCAGTCCGCCGCCGCGTCGCGAGATCACGACACCCTGGAAGACCTGGATTCGCTCGCGTCCGCCCTCGGAGACCTTGACGTGCACCTTCACGGTGTCGCCCGGCCGGAACGCCGGGACGTCGGTGCGCAGCCGCGACCGCTCGACGAGGTCGACCTTGTTCACGGCGCGCTCTCCTCCTGGGGTGGCCTGCTCGGCCGGATCGGCGAAAAGCCCATGGTACGGGCGGAGGACTTCCCCTGCAACGACGCCCAGCTAGGGGGCGATGTCGAGGTCCGGCCCGAGCAGGTCGGGCCGCCGTCGTTTGGTCCGCTCGAGCGCCTCGCGCCTCCGCCAGGCCGCGATCTCGGCGTGGTCGCCCGACAGCAGCACGTCCGGCACCGCCATCCCGCGGAAATCAGCCGGCCGCGTGTACTGGGGGTAGTCGAGGAGCCCGTCCGGGCCGAATGACTCCTGTTCGACCGAGGCCGCCTCCTTCACGACGCCGGGCACCAAGCGCGTGACCGCCTCGACAACGAGCAACGCCGCGGACTCGCCACCCGCCAGGACGTAGTCGCCGACGGACAGCTCGTCGGTCGCGAGCCCTTCGGCGACCCGTTCGTCGATCCCTTCGTACCGGCCGCACATCAAGATCAAATGCGGCGCGCCCGCGAGGTCCCGCACCAGGTCTTGGTCCAGCCGACGTCCGGCCGGCGTCAGGAGAAGGCGGCGGGCCGTCTCCCACCCGTCGATCGCCTCAACCGCGGCGAACCACGGATCGGGCTTCATCACCATGCCAACGCCGCCGCCGTACGGCTCGTCGTCGACGGTGCGATGCGGATCGGTCGTGTGCTCGCGGAGGTCGTGCAATCGGACGTCGACGACGCCGCGCTGCCTGGCCTTGCCGAGCAGCGAGGCACCGAGCGGCCCGGTGAAGAACTCCGGGAAGATCGTCACCACGTCGACCCTCATCACGCGTCCATGATCAGCTGCGTGCAAGTGAAGATCGCGATCAGTCGCCCGTCCTCGCGCGTCACTCGCGCCTCCCACACATGCGTCCGCTTCCCCTGATGGATGGGCAACGCTTCCGCGATGATCCGCCCCTCAGACGCCGACGCGATGAGATTCGCTTTCAGCTCGACGGTGATGAAGGTCTTCCCCGGCTCGAGTGACGCCGAACAGCCCTGGCCGCACGCGGTGTCGGCGAGCGACACGACGGCGCCGGCGTGCACGCCGTCGATGTGCGGACGCAGATGCTTCTCTTGTACCTCCATCTCGGCCCGGCAATAACCGGGCCGACGCTCGACGATCTCGAGGCCGAGCAGGCCGGGGAATCGCCGAGCTCGTCGTGCGGCGAGCTCGTCGGAGCTCATTCGAGCAATCCCGGGATCACGTGGATCACGATCTTCCCCGACTCGAGGTCGACCGACCTGATGAACTCCTCCACCGCCGGGACCATGGCTTCTCCATCTCCGGTGTCTATCACCCAGACGTCGTTCCCCGCTCGCTCGATGACCCGGTCCATGGTGCCGAGAACACGTCCTTCCTCGTCGACCACCTCGAGCCCTCGGATCTGCCATTCGTAGTAGGTCCCTTCCGCGGGGGCGGCGACCTCGGCGGCCGGGATCGACAGGAGCGCGCCGCGCACACGCTCGGCAGCACCACGATCTGGGACTTGTCTGAACGTCACGAGCAGCAGGCCGCGATCCCGGCGTGCCTTGCGCACCGTCAGCGGAGAGCGCTCCCCGTCGGGATCGCCGGCCTCGAGACGGGCTCCGGCGGCGAACCGGTCGGGAGCGTCGCTCAAGACCTCGACGACGACTTCGCCGGTGGTCCCGTGAGGTTTGACGATCCTGCCGACCACGATCCGCTCGGGAGCGGAGCCCACTGGAGACCTCGCTACTCGACGATCTCGATGAGCACGTGGACGCCGGCTTTCGCCGCGGCGGCCCGGGTCACCTGACGGATCGCACGCGCCGTGCGCCCGCTGCGGCCGATCACGCGGCCCATGTCCTCGGGATTGACGCGCAGGCGGTAGACGGTCAGATCGCCCTCACCGGAGGAAGACGAAACCTCGACGTCGTCGGGATGCTCGACGATTGATTTGGCGAGATAGGTGAGCGTGGCCTCTACGAGGCCTTCGTCGCCTTCTTCGCCTCGAGGTGTTTCTTCCATGTGCCCGTGGCCCGCAGCAAGGCGACGACGCTCGCGGACGGCTGGGCCCCTTTGGCCAGCCAGTCCAACGCCTTCTCCTCGTCGATGCGGATCTCAGAGGGATCCGTGAGTGGGTTGTAGGTGCCGAGCTGCTGGACGGGACGTCCGTCGCGGGGAGCGCGCTGATCTGCCACGACGACGCGATAGAAGGGCTGCTTACGCTTGCCCGTCCGCATGAGTCTTATCCGCACCGACATAAGGAGGCACAGGCTACCAGGCCTGAGAGGGAGTGTCGTACCGGTGACACGGGACCGGCTCAGCGCCGCTTCTTCTTCTTGTTCTTCCCGTGCTGCTTCGGGCGATGCGGCCGCTGCTTCGGCTTCGCCTTACCCCCCGCGCCCGGCACGCGCGGCATCGTCATCCCCGGCGGCATCTGCGGCATACCCCCTCCGCCCGCCATCGCCTTCATCATCTTCTTGGCCTGTTCGAACTGGCGCAGCAACCCGTTCACGTCGCCGGTCGTCATGCCGCAGCCGCGAGCGATCCGGTTGCGCCGCGAGCCGTTGATGAGCGAGGGGTTGCGCCGTTCCCCCGGCGTCATCGAGCAGATGATCGCCTCGGTTCGTGCCATGTCCTTCTCGTCGAGCTCCATCCCCTTCAGCTGCGAGCCGAGTCCCGGGATCATCCCGAGGATGTTCGTGAGCGGCCCCATCTTCTTGAGCTGGCGCATCTGGTCGAGGAAGTCCTCGAGGGTGAACGTCGCCTCGAGCATCTTGCGCTCCATCTCGAGCGCCTGCTCTTCGTCGTAAACCTCCTCGGCCTTCTCGATCAGCGTGAGCACGTCGCCCATGCCGAGGATCCGCGAGGCGATCCGGTCGGGATGGAACGGCTCGAACGCATCGAGCTTCTCTCCGGTGGACGCGAACTTCACCGGGCGGCCGGAAACGTGCGCGATCGACAGCGCGGCACCGCCGCGCGCGTCGCCGTCGAGCTTCGACAGCACGATCCCCGTGAAATCCACGTGCTCGAGGAACGAGGTCGCCACGTTCACCGCATCCTGCCCCGTCATCGCGTCGACGACGAGCAGGGTTTCGGTTGGCTTGACGCGATCGCGGATCGCCGACGCCTCGGCCATCAGCTCCTCGTCGACGTGGAGACGGCCGGCGGTGTCGACGATGACGACGTCGCGCCCGAGCCGCTCCGCCTCTCTCACGCCCTCCGCCGCGACCTCGATCGGCGTCATCCCCTCACGGGCGACCACCGGCACTCCCGCCTGCTCCCCGAGCAGGACGAGCTGCTGCACGGCGGCCGGGCGGCGGAGGTCACAGGCGACGAGCAGCGGTTGCTTCCCCTTGGCTTTCAGCCACGTCGCGAGCTTCCCCGCGGCCGTCGTCTTCCCCGAGCCCTGCAGGCCGGCGAGCATGATCACCGTCGGGGGTTTGGGGGCGAAGCGCAGCGGTTTGGAGGAACCCCCCAGGATCACGACGAGCTCCTCGTTCACGATCTTGATGACCTGCTGCGCCGGGGTGAGCGCCTTCAAGACCTCTTCGCCGACGGCGCGCTCGCGGACCCGACCGACGAACGCCCGCGCGACCTCCAGATGGACGTCCGCCTCCAAGAGCGCCATGCGGACCTCGCGCAGCGCCTCGTCGACCTGCTGTTCGGAGAGCCGGCCGCGTGAGCGGAGCCGTTTGAAGACGGCGTCCAGGCGGTCGGACAGGGTGTCGAACATGCGGCGCATGGTATCGCGGCACGTGGGAGCAGGCCGGGACAGGGAGACCGAGCGGAAACCTCCCGAAACAGCAGGCAAAACATGATGGAAAATGGTCAGAACAGGCTACCGACCGCCGGTTTTTCGGCCGATACATTGACTGAGATGCCTGGGGACATCGACGGCCGGGAGATCGCGCGCCTGCGCGGGATCGAGCGCAACCTGATCAAGGTACGGTGGTTCGGGGTCGCCTTCGGGCTGTTTCAGATCTGGCAGACCTCAGGCCTCCCGGAGCCGCCCGCTTACTTCTTCCCCGGCGCATACGCCAGCATCGCGATGCTCGGAATCGGCAACATCTTGGTGGGCCGGCTCGCCGGCCGCACGCGAAGTGTTCCGTCGCTTCGCCGGATCGGATACGCCGGGTTCGCCCTCGACGTCGCGGTCATCATCGCCAACATCTGGCTCGACTCTTACGTACGCGAGTCGACGTCCTGGACGCTCGCATTCGTGCTTCCGCTCGAGGGAGCGATCCGCTACCAGATGCGCGGAGCCGTCATCTCGATCGGCGCATTCTTTGCGTCCGAGGTCGCGCGAGAGGTGTACCGGCTGTCGCTGTTCGATGACCTCAAGCTCGACCCCTCTTCCGTGACCTACCGCGTCGGACTCTTTGCGATCATCGCTCTCGTGGCGGGAATCATGGCGCGAGGCCTAGAGCGCGAGCGGCGAGCAGCCGAGTCGCGAGCCGACGAGCTCGAACAGATGGCTCGACGGGAGGCTGCTTCCCGCGGCGAGATCCAGGCCTTCCACGACGTGGTTCTCGCGGGGATCGGTTCCGGCACGCTCGAACAGACGCTTTCCGACATCGCGACGGCGATGGGCCGGGCGTTCGATTGGGAAGCATTCGCGATCGGCTTGATCGACGAGGAGACCGGCGACGTGAAACTGTTGGGCTCCTACGGCTTCCCGGAGAAAGTGATCGACCAGGTCATGCCGGCCGGGCAAGGCGTTGTGGGCCGCTCCATCGCGACGGGTGAAACGGAGCTCGTCCCGGACACGAGCACCGACCCCGACTACGTGCAATGGAACCCGCTCGTCCGCTCGGAGATGACCGCCCCGATCCGTTACGAGGGCAAGATCATCGGCGTCGTCGACGTCGAGGCTCGCGAGCCGGGCCGGTTCTCGGCGGAGGATGTCGAGGGCCTCGACCGGCTCGCCACGCAGATCGGGCTCGTCGTCTCCAACGCGCGTTTGCTCGCCTCACAGCGCGCGATGGTCGAGCGTCTCCAGGAACTCGACACGATGAAGAGCGACTTCGTTGCGGTCACGTCGCACGAGCTCCGCACCCCCTTGACGGCGGTTCAAGGCTTCATCCGCACGCTCCGCCGCCCAGACGTGCAGCTGTCCCAGGGTGAGATGGAGGAGTTCCTCGCCATCGTCGACCGGCAGGTCGAGCGACTCTCCCGGCTGGTCGAGGAGCTCCTGCTGACCGCCCGCATCGACGCCGGAGCGATCGACCTGCTCATGGACTCGGTCGACGTCGCCGAGGTGCTGGAGGAGACGCTCGCCGAGCTGGGCGACGGGCGCGCGCGCGTACAGCTCGCGATCGATCCGTCCCTGCCGCGGATCGCGACCGACGCGCAACGACTCGGGCAGATCGCGCGGAACCTGATCGAGAACGCGCTGAAGTTCTCCGGCGAAGACGAACCCGTGCGGGTTACGGTCGTGCGTGACGCCTCCGTGCTACTCCTCGAGGTTGCCGATCGGGGCCCCGGCATCCCCGAAGACCAGCTCCCGCAGATCTTCGAGCGCTTCCACCAGGTTGGTGGATCGCTTCGACGACGGGGCCACGGCCTGGGGCTCGGCCTCTACATCGTGCGCAACCTCGTCGACGCGCTCAACGGCACGGTTCGCGTGCGGTCGACGGTGGGCGAGGGAACGACGTTCTCGGTCGGGATCCCGCTCGTGCCGGCGGCGGTTCGCTCTTCGAGCGCGTAGGACGATTCAGCTCGCGGAGCGTGCCCTGCGCGGCGGCGAGGCGTGGACTTCGGCCTCCGGCTTTTCGGCGAACATCTTCTCCGCACGGATCACCGAGTCCGCGATCTCGCGCATCTTTTTGTTCTCGTCCTGGCTCGCCCTCTGGAGCTTGCGGAACGCGTCGGGCTCGGAGAGCCCGAGGCGGTCCATGAGGATGCCCTTGGCACGCTCGACGAGCTTCCGCGTCTCGAGTTGGTCCCGAAGGTCATTCGCCTCGCCCCGTGCTTTCGCGAGATCGGCCGCGCGCGCGACCGCCGCGCGTACTTGGGCGTGGAACAGCGTCCCGTCGACGGGGAACGACACGAACGAGGAGACGCCGTGCTCGACGGATGGAGCGATCGCGACATCGGAAAGCTGATCGGTCACGACGACGACGGGACGATCGCCCGAGCAGATCTCGTACAGAAGCTTCGGATCCTCGCCGGCGACGACCACGAACCCGTCCACCGAGCGGGCGTTCGCCTGGTCGGCGAGCGTTGCCCAATCCGAGCCTTCCGCGACGACGTCGACATCGAGTGATTCGAGAACGCGTCGCAACGAACCATGTGAGAACGTGCCGTCCTCTACCAGAACGACGCGGAGACGACCCATGTCTCCCTCCCGCAGCAACGGCACCCGACTTCGAGCGCCTCATCCGGCCTCCGGTGAGCCGGTCCGTCGGCCACCGCAAGGAACATCGGCATTCGGCGCGAACCGCTTAAACGGCTCGGATAAGGACGTCCGATTCGTTGCTGTTCGTCCAGGCGAAACGGCTGCTATCCGACGAGCGCGTCGACGAAAGCCTCGGGGTCGAAGGGCTCCAGATCCTCGGGACCCTCCCCCACTCCGACCAGCTTCACGGGGATGCCGAGCTCCTGCTGGACGGCGATGACGATGCCTCCCTTGGCGGTGCCGTCCAGCTTCGTCAGAACGATGCCGGTCACATCCGCCGCCTCGGTGAAGGCGCGCGCCTGGGCGATCCCGTTCTGACCGGTGGTCGCGTCGAGCACGAGCAGCACCTCGGTCGGCGGGCCGGCTTCGCGTTCGATCACGCGGCGGATCTTGGAGAGCTCTTCCATCAGGTTCTTCTTGGTGTGCAGACGTCCCGCCGTGTCGATGATCAACAGATCCGCTCCCCGCGCCTTCGCGGCTTTGACGCCGTCGAACGCGACGGCCGCCGGGTCGGCGCCGGGCGCTTGCTTCACGACCTCGGCGCCCGCACGCTCCGCCCACAGCTCGAGCTGCGTGTCGGCCGCGGCGCGGAACGTGTCTGCCGCCGCGAGGATCACCCGCCGCCCGTTGCGGTGTTCGCGGAGCGCAAGCTTCCCGATCGTCGTCGTCTTTCCCGTTCCGTTCACGCCGGTGACGAGCCAGATCGTGAGCCCGTCGGCGCTTCGGAGCGAACGGTCGGCGTCGCCGATGATCTGCACGAGCTCTCGACGCAAGGCGTCGAGGAGCTGTTCGGGGGCGACGTCGCGAGACCTCGTACGCAGATCCTCGATGATCCGTGTCGTCGCCGCGACACCGACATCCGCTTGAAGAAGCACCGCTTCGACATCTTCCCAGTCGGCGTCGGTCAGGGTCTCGCGCTTGAAGACGCGAACCAGCGCCTGACCGAAGGACGAACGCGCTCGCCCCAGACGCTCGCGAAGCGGGCGAGGGGCCGCGGGCGCTTCGGCAACGGGGGGCACCTCGGGCTCAGCGACCGTCGGCAGCGCATGGGCGTCGACGGTGGGAGTCGACGGTGCCTCGACGACGGGAGGAGGAGCCTCGAGTACCGACGCATCATCCCGCGGACGCTCCGGCGCTTGAACCCCGCCACGGCCGGCTCGGCGGCGCGACACGATCACGCTTCCGGCGATCGCGCCGAGGAGCACCAGGACGATCAGGACGTAAAGCAGCACGAAACCGGGACCCTCCGACATAGACCCGCGAGACTATCGCACCGGTCGCGCAGACCGCACCGGGGCGGGGTTAGGCGCCGACCGGCTCGTTCTCCTCGAGTCGTTCGCTGAGTACCCGCGTGATCCCGTCGCCGCCCATCGAGATGCCGTACAGAGCGTCGGCGATCTCCATGGTGCGCTTCTGGTGCGTGACGATCAGGATCTGTGATGCGTTCTTGAACTCCTTGGCGAGCTCGAGGAAGCGGTGCAGGTTGACGTCGTCGAGCGCAGCCTCCACCTCGTCCAAGAGATAGAAGGGAGAAGGGCGCGCGCGGAAGATGGACGAAAGAAGTGCGATCGCGGTCAGAGCGCGCTCCCCGCCGGACAGGAGCGAGATCCGCTTCACGCGCTTTCCTCCCGGCCGCGCTTCGATCTCGACCCCGCTCTCCAGCAGGTCGTCCGCCTGGGTCAGCGTCAAGCGCCCTTCCCCACCGGGGAACAGACGGAGGAAGACCTCCTCGAACTCCCGGGAGACATCCGCGAACGCGGCGCCGAAGATCTCCATGATCTTGCGATCCACTTCGCCGACGACCGAAACGAGGTCGCGCCGGCTCTTGCGCAAGTCTTCGACCTGCTCGCTTAGGAAGGCGTGCCGGTCGACCATCCCCTGGTACTGCTCCATAGCGATGGGGTTGACCCGCCCGAGCAGTCCCAGTTTGCGGTCCAAGGTGGCCGCGCGGCGCCGGAGCTCTTCGAGTTCCTCATCCGCCGGGGGCTCGCCGACGCGCTGCATGGCTTCATCGGGTGCAAGATCCTGATCCGCGCGCAGGCGCTCGACGAGTGACGAGATGCGATGCGATCGCTCGGCGCGTGCGAGATCGCTTCGATGCGCGGTCTCACGCAGCTCCTCCAGGCGCGACTCGGCCTGGCGGCGATTACGACGGACGCTTCCGAGCTCTTCGTCGAGGCCCGCCCGCTCGGATTCTCGCCGCTGCCGCTCTGCACGCGACTCGGAGAGCCATCCGTCCATCCGCGACTCGACGGTCGCCGCTGCGCGCGCGATCTCTTGCGCGCGCGACGCCGCGCTCGCACGCTCCGCACGGCTCGCCTCCCACGTCTCCATCGCGACGCGGACGCGTGCCGCCCTCGCCTCGAGCTCCTCGAGGGCGCTGCGCGCAGCCCGCTCGCGTTCCCGCAACCCACCGAGACGCAGCGCGTTGTCTGCGGCGCGGCGCTCCATCGCGGCCAGGGCGGCCGCATCGAAGGTGTGGTCGACGCCCATCGCTCTTCCGAGCTGAGCCTCGACCGCGCCGAGCTTCTCGGAGTCCACCGCCAAGCGCTCTTCGACCTCGACCGACCGTCCCGCTAGCACGGCGCGCTCGCGGTCGGCGGCGTGCTCCTCGCGCTCGAGGAGCGCCAGCCGCTCGACGGCGCCGGTGATGAGCGCGTCGAGCTCGTTCATCCGGCCGGTCAGGGTGGCGACCTCACCGGCGCTGGCTTCCGCGAGTGCGCGAGCGCTCCACGCTTCTTTCGTCGCGCTTTCGAGACCGAACGAGACGACCTGCAACCGCTCGTCGATCGAAGCGACCTCGACCGCGAGATCCACGGGCGGCTCGGCTTCGGCGCCACCGGCGACGAGATCGCTCGCGACCCGATCCCCTTCGCGCGTCACGATCACGAGGTCCCGATGTGCGCGGGCGAGCGCGAGAGCGTCGTCCAGTGTGTCCACGAGCCCCACCGAGGACAGGATCGCGGCCAGCGCCGGCGGGATGTCGCGCCCGGCTGGCGGCCGGGCCGCCTCGCTCGCGCTGCGAACGCCGGGGGGCAGCGCCTTCGCGATCTGACGTCCGGCCACGATGAAAGCCGCCCTCGACCCCATGACCCTGAGCCGGCCGATCGCCGCGGCCGCGTCGTCGAGGGATCGGGCGAGCAGCGCTCCCGCGTACGGCTCGAGCGCCGCCGCCAGCGCGCGTTCGAACCCGGGCGCCGGCCGGACAAGATCTGCGATGCGGCCAAGGAGTCCTGGGAACCGCTCGCGGTCGATGAGGTCGGCGGCGCCGGCGCTTCCCGCACGCTCCAATTCCGAGCGCAAGATCGCGCGTCGCGTATCGAGCTTCTCGATGTCGCGCTCGAGCTCGCGGACGCGATCATCCGCTGTGATGGCGCCGACCTCGCGGTCGCGGGCCGCGGTCTCGAGCTCCTCGAGGCTTCGGCCTAGGTTCGTCTCGCGCGTGTCGAGTACCTCGATGTCTACCTTGACCGCGGCGATCTCGGTCCCTCGCTGGCGGGAGGCTTCGACGAGCGCCGACTGCTGGCCGGCGATGTGACGTCTTTCGTCCTCCGCAGCTTCGACGGCGGCGCGAAGTGCCGCGCGCTCGCCGTGAAGGTGTACGACGGCCTCGCGCGCCCGCGCGGCTTCCTCGCGCGCACCCGCCGCGCGAGCCCACTCCTCCTCGGCGGTCCGCGCATCGCTTTCGATCGAGGAGCGCTCCGCGGCCGCTTCCTCGAGCGCACGGCGAGCTGAGGCGATCATCTCCTCGCTTGGGGCTTCCCCTTCAGGCGCGCGGTCGGCGAGATCGGATAGATGCCGCCCTCGCTCCTCCGCCAGCCTGGCGAGCCCCACGAACCGCTCTCGTAAGGAGGCCAGCCGATACTCGGCGCCGAGGGCCTCTTGCGCGTCCCGACTCGCGCGAGCGCTGCCGTCCTCGAGCTCCTCACCGCGGACCTCAAGCCGGCTCACCTGCGCGGACAGCGCTTCTAGCTCTTGTGAGAGCCGGCGTTCGGCGTCGACATCGGCCTCGCTGACGACGGCGGAGTAGTCGGCCGCCCAGACCGCGAGGCGGACCTCCTTCAGTTCGCCCTCGATCTCCGACGCGCGCTTCGCGACCTCGGCCTGGCGCTCGAGCGGCCGGATCTGACGTCGAAGCTCCGAGATGAGATCGCCGATGCGTTCGATGTCGGCGTCGACGCGCTCGAGCTTTCGTATCGCACGTTCCTTGCGACGCCGATGCTTGAGGATGCCTGCCGCCTCTTCGATGTAAGCGCGGCGGTCCTCGGGCCGTGCGTTCAGGATCTCGTCGAGCTGTCCTTGTCCGACGATGGTGTGCAGCTCGCGGCCGACCCCTGTGTCGGAAAGCAGCTCTTGGACGTCGAGGAGGCGGCAGGTGACGTCGTTTATGGCGTACTCGCTGTCGCCGTTTCGAAAAAGCGTGCGGCGGATCGTCACCTCGGTGAACTCGATCGGGAGGATCCCCGACGAGTTGTCGATCGTCAGCGCGACTTCCGCGCGACCCGCGCCGGGCTTCTTCGGCGTGCCGGCGAAGATGACGTCTTCCATCTTGCCGCCGCGCAACGTCTTCGGGCCTTGTTCACCGAGGACCCACGCGATGGCGTCTACGAGGTTGGATTTCCCGGAGCCGTTCGGTCCGACGATGACGCTGACGCCGGGAGCGAACTCCAGCACGGTCCGCTCGGCGAACGACTTGAAACCTCGGATCTCAAGGGATTTGAGAAACACGCGGAACCTTAGCAGAGCGTTTCGGGCGCCCCGCGTAGCAACGAAGCGTCCGGCATCAAAGAAAGAAACGACCACCCTCGCGGGGTGGCCGTTCGGGTCTGATGCGCTTCGCGCTACGCCAGCGCCTTGACCTCTTCGCGAGTCTCCGCGATGGCGCGGAGGGCGATGATCTCTGCTTCGGACGACTCAAGAGCCTTCTCGAGCTCTGCTACTCGGGCCTTGAGATCGGCGATCTGCTTAAGCAATACATATGCGCGTGGTTCCCCCAGATATCCGAACAGCGCTTTCGACATACCCTTGCCCCCTTCGTCAACAGGGGGGCGATCCCGCCTGCTGGGCCGCCCAACTCCTCGACGCCGATTCCGCCGAGGCCGTTCTCTCTCGCCTCTTCCCTGGTCGTGCTGGATCTCGATCCGAGACAAGGCTTGGGAGGGACCTTGGTCCCCCTTCACGAGAGCACTTTAACGTAGCGACTGGCTCGTGAAAAGGGGTTGACGGCCATCCGCTCAGAAAATGTCTGGAAACTCTTAGGAAACTTCGGCGGTTAAATCGCTGAAAATCCGGAAAACTCCCGAGTCGCGGGCTCCCACGAAACCTCAACGTGCTCGACGGTCGCGTGAGGCGGGCCATCGTGACACCATGCGACAACGGCTCGGACTGCCATTTCGTCCCCCTCAATCACGGCTTCCACGCGCCCGTCCGGCAGGTTCCGAACCCATCCGCCGACGCCGGCTTTGCGGGCCACCCGCCCCATGGAATCCCGGAAGAAGACGCCCTGCACGTAACCGACCACGAACACGTGTGCGCGCGCATCCGGCATCCCGTCCGTTCTCCCCCCCTACTACGGACACGATGATTTTGTGTCGCCCACATCAACGAGACATACATCGGTTCCCGCGCCGCCGTTGACGGAGTCGCCGGGCGCGGAGTCCCGGGCGTCGAGCGTGTCCGCACCGGTACCGCCCTCGAGCAGGTCGCGTCCGTTGCCGCCGACGATCTGATCGTTACCCGCGTCGCCGTAGAGCTTGTCGTCCCCGGCGCCGCCGAGGATCGTGTCGTTGCCGACGCCGCCGAACACGATGTCGTTGCCCCCACCTGCCTGAATGATGTCGTCGCCTGCGCCGGCGCAGATCACATCCGCGTTCGGCGTCCCCTTGATCTCTTCGGACGCGTCGCTGCCGAAGATCGTGCAGGCGGGCCCCCCCGCCCCAGCCGCGAAGCGGGCGACGAAGGTGTAGTAGTCCGGCGGGTCGTCGAATCCCTTGTATTCGAACATCCAGCCCGACACGAGGATCCTTCCGTCGGAAAGGAGCAGCATCGCTTCGGCGAAGGTGTCCGCGACCGCAGGGATCGGTCCCGGCCCCGTCAGCCATGTCTGCGAGCGACCGCCCGTCCCGAATGTCGAGTCGGCCTGCCCATCGGAAGTGAATCGTTCGAGGACGATGCGCACATAGCCGTCGGGAGAGTACGAGCTTTGTTGCGTGCCACGTCCGACCACGACGATCTTGCCGTCCGGCTGCAGGGCGACGTCGGTCGGGATGTCGTCGACGTCGGTGACGATCGTCGCGACCCCGCCGTTGCCGAACGCCGTATCCTGGCTGCCCGCGACGTCGAGACGAAGCACGATGAAGTCGCCACCCGTTACATAGAACTTGGGAGTGCTGCGGGCAGCGACAACGATCTTCCCGTCGGGCTGCAACGCGATGCTTCGGGCCTCGTCGTACGCGCCGAGATCCACGAGCCGCGTGCCTCCCGTGCCGAACGTGGCATCGAGAGCGCCGCTCGGATGGAAGCGCCGGATGATGACGTCCCCAACGTTCACGTCGCCGCTGCTGCACCGGGACCCAACCACCACGATCTTCCCGTCTGGCTGGAGCGCCGCCTCGAACGGCACACCACAGAAACCCGCGGCGAAACCGGACACCACCTTACCGCCCGTGCCGAAGGTCGCATCGAGTGCGCCGTTCGGCGTGTACCGGGCGAGGGCCCAGTTCGTGCGGTAGGTGGACTCGTCGTTCTGGAGGACGCTTATCCCGACCGCCACGATCTTGTCGTCGGGTTGCACGATCAGGTCGCGGACGAAGTCGTCCGGCCCGGGAGCCGTGTCGTTCGGACCGAAGTCCGTGGCGACGATGCCTCCATCGCCGAACGTCGGGTCGACGAACCCATCCTTGGCGTGCCGTGTGACGGCGAAGTCGGCCTCGAGTGGGGTGTCCGTGCATCCGCCGACGATGATCTTGAGGCTCTTCTGGATCCCAAGGCCCCTGGCCTCGCAATCCTGGAGAGGATGCGAACTTTCGTGGAAGCTTCCGTCCTCGATGCCGGTCGCGAGTATGCGCGCCACCCCACTCCCGTGGGTCACCAAGAGCTTCCCCGCTTGCAGCGCAAGGTCCAGCCCGCCGGCCCCCCCTAGGCGCGCCTGACCGTTCTCGCCGAAACTGGTGTCGAGGTCGCCGGCGCCGGCATTCGCCCCGGCGGCCGGGATGAACAAAGCCAGCACGGCAACCCACACGATCGTCCGGCGCCGAGTTGCCGCCAGCGCCGAGCGCGCTGCCCCCACCTCGACCACCTCCCGCTTCGAGCTCGCTGCCGGCGAGCGCTGCCCCTCCGAACCAAGGACTCAATTCGTGGATGCGGGAGCTCGTTCCTGCGCGATTGGCGATAAAGGGATGATCAGTACCGCGGGATGCTCGGATCGATCTGCGCCGCGTAGGACTCGATCCCGCCGGCCAGATGCTTCGTGTTGGTCAGCCCCACCTGATGGAGGAACTTGAGCACCTCCGCCGACCGCGCACCGACCTTGCAGTAGACGAGCACGTTCCCCGACTGGGGGATCTCGCTGATGCGTGCAGGCACGTCGTTCATCGGGATGAGCTGGGCGCCGGGGATCCGCGCGATCTCCCACTCATGGGGCTCCCGGACGTCGATCAGAACGATCTCATCTCCGCGGTCGCGCATCTGCGCGAGTTCGCGTGGTGTGACCGACAGCTGCGAAGCGAACTGGGCGATCTCGTCGGTGACGCCGCAGAACGCTTCGTAGTCGATGAGCTCTGTAACGGCCGGATTCTTCCCGCAGACGGGGCACTCGGGATCCTTGCGAACGCGCAGCTCCTTGAACTTGAGCTCGAGAGCGTCGTAGATCAGCATCCGTCCGATCATCGGGTCGCCGATCCCGGTGATCAGCTTGACGGCCTCGGTCGTCTGCAACGATCCGATCGTCCCGCAGAGCATCCCGAGGACGCCGCCCTCGGCGCAGGAGGGAACCATCCCCGGCGGCGGCGGCTCGGGGAACAAGCACCGGTAACAAGGCCCATGCTCGGCCCAGAAAACGGAGAGCTGGCCGTCGAACCGGAAGATCGAACCCCACACGTACGGCTTGCCGAGCAGTACGCATGCGTCGTTCACGAGGTAGCGCGTCGGGAAGTTGTCGGACCCGTCGACGATGAGGTCGTATGGGGCGAACAACTCCATCGCGTTCTCACTCGAGACCATCGTCTCGTGCTTGACCACGTTCACGAAGGGGTTGATCTCGCGGATGCGGTCGGCGGCCGAATCCAGCTTCGGCCGGCCCACGTCGCTCGTCCCGTGGATGACCTGACGCTGGAGGTTGGTCTCGTCGACCACATCGAAGTCCACGATGCCGAGGGTGCCCACGCCTGCCGCCGCCAGGTACATGGCAACCGGCGAGCCGAGCCCGCCGGCCCCGATGCAGAGAACCTTGGCGTTCTTGAGGCGCTTCTGCCCGGCCATCGCGACGTCGGGGATGATCAGGTGCCGCGAATAGCGACGGATCTCCTGGAACGAGAGCTCATCGGCCGGCTCGACCAGAGGTGGAGGTCGCAGCGTCTCGCCGTCCCGCGTCATTTTCGCTTCCTTCGCTCGCACCTTCGGTACCGGTCTGAACGCCCCGGATGAGCCCGACATTCCTGGTCAACGGGTCACCGGGGCTACTGGACGGCCTGCGCTGGATACTAGCGCGCGCCAACCAACAGAAGCACCGCCCCGGGAACCCTGCGCAACTGGGGCGAAAACGACCGGATGCTCGCCTGAGAAGGAGCGGGTATGAATGGGGTCGAACCGAGAGGATGACGATGCGAGCGACTTCCAGGCTGACGAAGACCCATGCGGCGCTCATAGCGATCTTGTTGGCCGCGGCGACTGCGGCTCTAGCCGTCGTCGGCCCCGACTCCACCCCTGCGAGCTCGCGGCCACAAGCAGCTAGTGCGCCGCCCATGCGCTCGCCGGTGGTCCCAGACTCACCCGCCGTGATTCCGCCGGCGGCGACAGGAAATGTCCCCGGCAAGGCAGCGAGCGGCGCAGGCACGGCTCCTCTCGTTGCCACGGACGAAGCCGGCGTTGAGGCCGCGTCGACGTCGACCGCGTCGACGTCGTCGTCGTCTTCGGGTGGCTCCTCCTTCGCCAAGAAGTACCCGGCACAAGCGAACGCTTCCGTCGATCCGTCGATCCCGGCGACCAACTACTGGGCTCTCCTGATCGGGATCAACGACTACGCGGGCTCGACCCGCGACAACGTCGGTTCCTACCAGGATGCGCGGGATCTGAGGAAGCATCTGCTGTCCCTCGGATGGCACTCCGACCACATCGCGCTGATCGCCAACCGCGACGCGACCGCGACGCGCATCATCCAGGGCATCCGTTGGCTGGCGTCGAAGACGAACTCATCCTCCGTCGTGGTCTTCCACTACGCGGGACACGAGAAGCCACTCAAGACCTCGTCGGACGGCGACAACGAGAGCCGGGACGTGGCGCTATGGGTCGCGGACAACAAGTTGATCGTCGACGGCAAGCTCGGAAGCGAGATGGGCAAGGTCGCCGCCGCGAAGATGTGGATCGACCTTGCGGTGTGCCGTGCCGGGGGGTTCAGCGACGCGGGGATGGTGAAGTCGGGGCGGATCCTGACCTTCTCTTCGCCCGAGAGCGAGCTCTCCTACGAAGACCCGGGGCTCCATCACTCGGTCTTCGGCTGGTACGTGATCATGGAAGGGATGCGCCAGCGCCTCGGAGACCTGAACGGGGACGGCATCGTCACCGTGGAAGAGGCCTACAGCTATGCGAGGCCGTACGTCGTGGACCGCACCGGCGGGCGGCAGCACCCGAAGCTCACCGACAAGCTCAGCGGGGAGCTGAACCTCACCCCGCCGAAGCCGGCACCCCCACCCGAGCAGCCCCCGCCGGACGATGGATCGGGCGGTGGTTGCGGGGTCGTTATCTTCTGCACCGAGGCCTATCGCTCGCAGTACTACGCCTGAGCAGTTCTTCAGCGGGTCGGAATCACACCTGGCATTGCGGGCAATAGTACGTGCTGCGGTTCGACCAGCGCGCGCGCTCGATCGGGGTCCGGCAACGTCGGCACGGCTGGCCTTCCCGGCCGTAAGCCTTAAGGTGGTCCTGCATCTCTCCGGTCTTTCCGTAGAGATCCTTGTAGGTCTCGTCCTCGAGCGTGACGCCGCGGAATCGGACCCCCTCCTGCAGCACTTCCTGCATCGCCCGGTACAACCGTCGCACCTCTTGGGCGCTCAGCGAGTCGGACGGCCGGTCGTGTCGCAATCCTGCCGCCCAGAGGATCTCGTCGGAGTAGATGTTGCCGAGGCCCGAGATGAACTTCTGGTCCATGAGGAGCGCTTTCAGCTTCGTCCTGCGGCTGTTGAGCGACTCCGAGAAGTGCTGCCACGTGAAAGAGTCCTCGAGCGGGTCGATCGCGATGTGCTGAAGCTCCTTGACGCCCGAGATCTGGTCGCCGGTGGTAACGAAGAGCTCGCCGAACTGGCGCATATCGATGAACCGCAGCTCGCCGCCGACCTGGAACTTGATCACGGCGTGGGTGTGCTTCTCCAACGCCTTGCGGCCGGTTGACCGCTCGACGCGACCGCTCATCCCGAGATGCATCACGAGAACGTCGCCCGAATCGAGCGAAAGCAAGACGTACTTTCCGCGACGGTCGACCTTGGTGATCTTGCGACCCACCAGCGGTGCGGTGAACTCCTTCTTCGTCTTGTGGCGACGGATGATCCTTGGAAGACGGACGTCGACGTCCTTGATCTTCTTGCCGACGACATCACGCTCCAGATCCTTGCGAACGACCTCGACCTCGGGGAGCTCCGGCACGCTATCGCCCTGCCCGGGGTCGGGATCCAGAGCGCGAGCTGGGGCCGGGCGTGGCGCGCAGACGCGCGACGGCCTCGCTCGCCGCGGCCTGCTCGGCTTCCTTCTTCGATCGTCCCTCGCCGGACCCGTGCTCCTCGCCGGCGAGGAACACCGTGGCTTGGAAACGTTTGGCGTGATCGGGCCCACTCTCGGTGATCCGGTACTCGGGCAGCGTCCCGAGACGAGCGGCCGCCAACTCTTGGAGGGAGGTCTTGTAGTCCTGCACGGTCCCGCCCTCGACCTGCCCGCGGATGCGCGGGAGGAATAAGCCGAGGATCACGCGGCCCGCCCCCCCGACCCCGCGGTCGAGGTATATGGCTCCGAACATGGCCTCGAGCGTGTCCGCAAGGATCGACGGCTTCGTGCGTCCTCCGGTCATCGCCTCGCCTCGGCCGAGCAGAACCGCGTCGCCGAGCCCGATCTCGCGCGCGACGTCCGCCAGGATCGTCATGTTGACCAGCGCGGCGCGCATCTTCGCGAGATCTCCCTCGGGCAGCATCGGATACTCCTTGTAGAGGGCGTCGGTTACGACGATGCCGAGCACCGCGTCGCCCAAGAACTCAAGGCGCTCGTTGGTCTCGAGCTTGCCTTTCTCGTAGGCGAACGAGCGATGGGTAAGGGCCATCTCGAGGAGCCGCCGGTCACGGATCCGTACGCCCAGACGGCGTTCGAGTTGCGTCGCCCGGCCCACACGGCTCCGGACGCGTTCCAGAAGCATGTCTAAGAGACCGGGAGTACCTGACGACCGTCGTAGGTCCCGCAGTTGGCGCAAGCGTGGTGCGGCAGCACCGGCTTGTGACACTGCGGACACGAGGCGTAGGGCGGCGACTTCGCGGTCGCTTTCCACTGCGCCTTGCGCGAACGGGTTCGCGACCGAGGCTTTTTCCTCTTGGGTACGGGCATCTCTACTCTCCCATCCGTTCTTTCAACTTTTCGAGTGGCGCCCACCGAAGGTCCACGCGCTCCGAGCCGTGCCCGCAATCGACCACGTTCCTGTCGGCGCCGCATACCGGACACAGACCCTTGCAGTCCGGTCCGTGGAGCGGGTTGCCGGGCATCGCCAGCAAGACCGCGTCGCGGATCACCGGCTCGAGGTGGGCGTGGTCGCCGTCGATCTCGTAGCCCTCCTCGGCTCCGGGTTGCCCCGGATAGGCCAGGATCTCGCTCAGCGTTATGGCGAACGGCTGCTCGAACTCCTCGAGGCAGCGGATGCACTCGAGCAGGAACGAGCCTCGGACCGTTCCTCCTACCAGGACCCCTTCGACCAGGCTTTCGAGCAGCAGATCGAAGGTGAGCGCCGGGTCCGCCCGCCCGATATCGAGGGCGAGACCCGCGACCTCCTCGGAGAACTCGAGGCGCTTGGAGGTTCCTGGATCGCGGAGAAGCTCCGAGACTTCTACGGAGAGTTTGCTTACTTCACGCAGCGCGTTCAACCCCTTGGAAGTCATTCGCGCGAAGAATAGCACAGCAAGATTTAGGGGGTCTGACCTGGGGAAACAGGGCGCTGAAGGCTAGTTTCCCGCCTTTTCGCCCTCGGATTCTTCGGGGGACAGCTCGTCTGCCTCGAGCCGGCCCGCGAGTCGCTGGCGACCTCGTTCGACAGCCTGCAGGGTCTTCTGCAGGACGACCTCGAAGTTCGCGAGCTTCGACTCGACGTACACCTCGGCTTCCGCTCGGATCCGCCTGGAGGTGGACTCGGCCTCGGCGACCAACCGATCGGCTTCGCGTGCGGCGGCCTGGACTATCTCCGTCTTGGATAGCAGGCGCTCGCGCTCCTGTCGGGCCCTCTCCAGCACGCGCTGGGCCTCATGGCCGGCTCGTTCGAGCACCTCTTCGCCGTCCTGGAGGATGGAGCGCGCTCGGGTGATCTCCGCGGGCAGCGACCGGCGGAGAAGCTCGATCAGGTCGAGAACCTCCTGGCGGTTGACCAGTGCCGAAGAGGACAACGGCATCGACCTGGCGTCTGCCACGACCTCAGCGAGCTTCTCGATCAAGATCTCGGGGCCGCCCGCCGGCGGTGGCGGTGCCGGCTCGACGTCCGGAGGCGCGAGCTGCTCACCGGACCGGATCACGACGGGTCCGGAGGATGCGGGAGCCTCGTCAGCCTTGGCCACCGATACGCTCCTTCAGCCGACGCGCAACCTCGGCGGGCACCAGCCCTTCGACCGACCCCCCGAACCGCGCGACCTCTTTCACGATGCTGGAAGACAAGAAGCTGAACGCCGGGTTCGCGACCATGAACAGGGTCTCAACACGGGCCAGCCGGTGGTTCATCTGCGCCATCTGCATCTCGTACTCGAAGTCGCTCACGGCACGCAGCCCCTTGACGATGAGCCGGGCGCCGCGGCCGAGCGCGTAGTCCACAAGCAGCCCGTCGAACGAGCTCACCTCGACTCCATCGACGCCGTTGAGGACTTCCTTCACCGCGTCGATCCGCTCCTCGAGCGTGAACATCGGCTGCTTGCCGGGGTTCTGGGAGACGGCGACCACGAGGGTCGACACATGCAGGCGCGCCCGATCGATGATGTCAAGGTGGCCGTTCGTGATGGGGTCGAAGGTGCCCGGGTAGACCGCGATGTCAGGCATCGTCCCGCACCGCGATGGTGAGCTGGGTCCGCCCGAAGCGCCGGGTCCGCGTCTCGCGGAACCCCGGCGGCCATTCCACCGACCCTGAGGCAGCTTCCACTACAACCGTTCCCCCCGTCCGGATCCACCCTCCGGACCCCAGTTTCCCCAGGTTACGAGCCACGAATCGTAGTCCGCGCGCGTAAGGAGGGTCAAGGAAAGCCAGGTCGAAGGGCTCTGTGGCGGGGCGCGCGAGGAACTTCTCCGCGTCGCGCCTCCGGACGATGCCTTTCGCCCGCAACCCCGTCGTGTCGAGGTTCGCGAGGATCACCCCGCACGCCTCTCGGGACGACTCGACGAACACGGCCTCCGATGCCTCGCGCGACAATGCCTCGATCCCGAGCGCCCCGCTGCCCGCGAAAAGATCGAGAACCCGAGCTCCCCGGACGGCAGGCCCGAGGATGTCGAAGATCGCTTTCCGGGCCATGTCGGTGGTCGGGCGGGTCTCCGGCCCCGGAAGCGTACGGAGCCGGGCTCCCTTCGCCCCTCCGGCGGTGACGCGCATCAGCCGGCGAACAGCCAGTCGAGCCGCTCACCGAATCGGCGCCGGACCTCTTCGCGGAGCAGCGCGTGTCCCGGATCGGACAGCCGGGGGTCCTCTTCGACGAGCGCGAACGCCTCCCGCCTGGCGTCGGCGAGGAGCTCGACATGGCGTACGAGCGGGCTCGCGAACCGGAGGTCGCTCTGGCCCGCTTGGGCCGGCGCGCCGGTCCCGTCTTCGGCGGAAACGGCTCCGCGCCCGAACAACTGCCCTTCCCCACGGATCTCGAGATCCTTCTCCGCGAGCACGAACCCATCGGTCGTCTGCGCCATGGCCGCGAGCCGCTCGCGAGCCGCCTGGCGCTGTTCGGTGTCCGCCTCGTCGAGCGACGTCAGCAGGAAGCACGTCGACGGATGCTCGCCCCGGCCGATCCGGCCCCGCAGTTGATGAAGCTGCGACAGGCCGAAGCGGTCTGCGTCCTCGACCACCATCACGGTGGCGTTCGGGATGTCGACCCCGACTTCGATCACCGTCGTCGCCACCAGGACGTCGATCTCGCCGTCGCGCAACGCCTGCATCACGCGTTCCTTCTCCGCCGAGCGCAGGCGGCCGTGGATCAACCCGACACGCAAGTCGGGGAAGACATCCTTCGAGATCCGCTCGTGCTCGGTCGTTGCTGCCTTCGCTTCCAGCGTCTCCGAATCGGCGACGAGCGGGCAGACGATGAACGCCTGCCTCCCGGCCGCCGTCTCTTGGCGGATCCGCTCGTACGCTTGGTCGCGCTCCGCCGGACCGAGAACGTGGGTCCGGACCCTGATGCGACCGGCGGGCATTTCGTCGAGCACACCGACGTCGAGGTCGCCGTACAAGGTCATCGCGAGCGTTCGCGGGATCGGCGTCGCCGTCATGATCAGCAGATCGGGATCGACGTCGTCGACCCCTTTCGCGCGCAGCGCGATGCGCTGGTGAACGCCGAAGCGGTGCTGTTCGTCCACAACCGCCAGGCCGAGTCGCCGGAACGCAACCCCTTCTTGGATGAGCGCGTGCGTCCCGATGAGCATCGTGGCCCGGCCGCTGGCGGCTTCTTCCAAGGCGCGCTGACGGGCCTTGCCGGTCACCGCCGAGGTGAGCAGCTCGACGCCGAAGCCTTCGCCGAATAGACGGCCTTCCTCGGTGGGCGCGGCGCCGGCCAGAGGCCCGAGCAGGCGGCGCACCGTCAAGAAATGCTGTTCGGCAAGCACCTCGGTGGGCGCCATGAACGCCGTTTGCGATCCGGACCCTGCGGCCACCAGTGCGGCCGCTACCGCAACGACCGTCTTGCCACTCCCGACCTCACCTTGGAGGAGCCGGTGCATCGGCCGAGGTTCGGCCATGTCGGTTGCGATCTCTTCGATCGCGCGGCGCTGGGCACCCGTCGGGCGGAACGGAAGCGATCCCAAGAACCGTTCCACCAGGTCGGCGCCGCCGGAGTGCGAGAGGCCGCGAACTTCGCGCTCGAACCGGTGCTTGCGCACGGCGAGCCCCGCCTCGAGCACGAACAGCTCCTCGAACGCGAGTCTCCGTTTCGCGCGGTTCGACGAATCCGACGCTGTCGGGAAATGCATCTCGGCGATCGCATTAGGGCGCGGCATGAGCTTGAGCCGCTTGACCAGCGCCGGCGGCAGGGGCTCTTCGATCAGGCGGCCGTACTTTCGCAAGGCCGAGTGCACGTAGCGACGGATCATCATCGTCGTCACGCCTTCGGTCGCGGAATGGATCGGGATCCTGCGTCCCGTGTGAACTCCTTCGTCGTCGCCTCGGATCGCCTCGATGAACGGGTTGCCCGACACTTGGAGCTTCCCGGCTCGCCGCTCGAAGCGGCCGGCGACGGCGACTTCCATCCCGGTTGCGTAGTTCTTGGCCCGGAACGGCTGGTTCCAGAAGACGACCTCGATGTAGCCGGTTCCGTCCCCGATCTTCACGCTCAGCATGTGCTTGCGGCCGCGCAGGTAGCGGCCGTCGACCTTGTGGATCTTGCCGAGCACGGTCGCCTGCTCGCCGATCTTCAGTTCGACGATCTTCTTCGTTTTCGAAAGATCGATGTAGTCGCGCGGTACGTACTCGAGCAGGTCGCGAACCGTGCGCACGCCCTTTTTGGCTAGCTTCGACGCGACGGCCGCCTGGAGCCCGGCGATGCCGGCTTTGGCGAGTGGGAGTTCGAGCGGCGAGCTCACTCCAGCGCGAACAGGTATCGATGGACCGGCTGCCCGCCCTCACGCATTTCGATCGCGACCCCCGGAAGTCGTTCGGCGAGGGCGCGTTCCAAGGCTTCGACTTCGACCGGTAAGGCGTCGGCACCGGCGAGCACGGTCAGGATCTCGCCATGGCCCAACGCTTCGGCCACCGCGCCGGCCACAGCCAATGGGTCTTGATCGACGGCGACCACGTCGCCTTCGACGAAGCCGATCGCCTGTCCGGCTTGAACCGGCCCCGCCGGCGTCACGCCGTCGCGCATCACGAGCGTGACCGTGCCGGTACGCGTATCGGCGAGCGCCGCCCGGATATCCGCGATGTTTTCGTCGATCGCCCTTCCGTCAGAGAACGCGACCGCGGCGGCGAACCCCTGCGCGAGATCGCCCGCCTCGATGAGCTCCACTCGCTTGTCGGCGATCTGGGCGAGCGCAGCGCGCGCGGCGGTCATCGCGTCCTCGTTGTTGACCAGCAGGATCACATCGTGAGCCGGTGCCCGCTCGATCGCCGCGATGAGCTCCCCCACCGACGGGTTCATCGTTCGTCCGCCGTCGACCAGCACGCCGGCGCCGAGCTCCGCGAACAGATCCCGGATCCCATCGCCGGATACGACGGCCACCAGCGTGACCGCCGCTTCCGGTATCGCAACCGGGATCGAACGCGCCCCTGCGACCCCGGCGATCTGGTCTGCAAACGCAACGACCGAGATGTCGTGCGGCCTTCCGGCCGCCATGCCCATCTCGATCGCTCGACCGACCTCGTTCGTGTGCACGTGCACGTTCCACAAGCCGGCGCCTCCGATCACTGCGACCGAGTCGCCGATGCTGCCGAGTCGCTGCCGCAGCGCGAGCGCCTGCTCGTCGTCCGCTTCCTCGAGGAGGTACTGGACCTCGTATGCGAAGGCGCTCGACCCGGCCTCGCGTTGCCGGACCACCGGCCGAAGCGTCCGTGGCGCCACCGGAAGCGGACGTCCCGCGACCGATGCGGCGAACGCGTCGAGCACCACGCACAGCCCCATACCGCCGGCGTCGACGACGCCGGACTGCTTGAGCACCGGCAGAAACTCGGGGGTGCGCTCCAGCACCTCGTGCGCCGCCCGGGCGGCCGCGTCGAGGATCGCCGAGCAGTCGTCGACGTGGAGATCCGCGATCGCCTCGGCCGCCCCACGCGCGACGGTGAGCATCGTCCCCTCGACCGGCGTGAGCATGGCCTCGTAGGCGAGTTCCGCGCCGCGCGACAGCCCCTTAACGAGCGATCGTGCGTCGAGCCCTGCTTCGTCGACCGCATCGCAAAGCCCACGCAACACTTGGGCGAGGATGACGCCAGAGTTCCCGCGCGCCCCCATGAGGGAGCCTCGGGCGACGGCGTCGGCCACCGCGCTGGCTTCATCGGGGACGCTCGAGAGCGCCTCGGCGACGGCGGTCATGGTCAGGGCGAGGTTGGTGCCGGTGTCCCCGTCCGGGACGGGGTAGACGTTGGCGGCGTCGATCTCGTCTTGGCGGGCTCGGAGCGCCTCGAGCGCTGCGAGACAGGCGCGCCGCAGCTCGGACGCGCCGAGGACCGTTATCACGAGGTCATCCTAGCAACGCGTTGCTCCCCGTTCGGGCGGCCGGTACCATGGCCCGGCCATGGCAGCCGTATGTGAGATCTGCGGGCGGAAGCCCGGCTTCGGCATGCAGGTTTCTCACTCTCACCGCCGCTCTCCGCGTCGCTGGGACCCCAACATCCAGCGGGTCCGCGCGGTGGTCAACGGCACTCCGAAGCGCCTGAACGTGTGCACCCGCTGCATAAAGGCGGGCAAGGTCCAGCGCGC
>JBKKCR010000280.1:0-42493 GCA_046712825.1 Actinomycetota bacterium
CGCAGGCTCTCGCCGATCGCGTCGCGATCATCACGGCAGGGCGGATCGTGGCCGAAGGTCCGCCGTCGACGCTGACCGGAACGAGCGAGCGCGTGACGCTCGTTCGATTCCGCCTGCCGGCCAAAGCACCTGCACTTCCCAAGACCCTCAGGGCCATCGCTTCCGTGAGCGCCGCCGGCGTGGAGCTCCGCACCGACGATCCGACGAAGACGCTGCACGAGCTGACCGGCTGGGCCGTCGGCAAAGGCTTCGCGCTCGAGGGGCTCGAGGTTGCACGTCCGACGCTGGAAGACGTGTATCTCGAGCTCACGCGCCAAGCATCGGAGACGGCACCGTGAGGGACCTCCAACTGGCCGTGCGTCAGGTCAGGTACGAGAACGTCGCGTTCTGGCGGAACCCCGCGGCCGCGTTCTTCACGTTCGCATTCCCGTTGATCTTCCTGGTGATCTTCAACCTCATCTTCGGCGGCGGAACCACCGACCGCTTCGGTCTTCCCGAGGTGAGCCTATCGAACTTCTACATCCCTGCCGTCGCGGCGTTTTCGGTGATCACAGCCTGCTACACGAACATCGCGATCGGCGTCACGTTCGCGCGCGACGAGGGCCAGCTGAAGCGCATCCGCGGGACGCCGCTGCCGGGGTGGGCCTACCTATTCGGCCGCATAGCCCACGCGATGTTCGTCGCCCTGCTGCTCGTCGTCATCGTTGTGCTCTTCGGAAGGTTCTTCTACGGTGTAGACATCCCCGGTAAGACGATGCCGGCATTCGTTGTGTCGATCGCCGTCGGTGCCGCGGCGTTCGCCGCATTGGGGCTCGCGGTGACGGCGATCATCCCAAATCCAGACGCCTCGCCCGCAGTAACCAACGCCACGATCCTGCCTTTGCTCTTCGTGTCCGACGTGTTCATCCCGCTAGAGAATGCTCCGGACTGGTTGTCGCAAGTCGCGGGCTTCTTCCCGATCAAGCACTTCTCCAATGCGCTCATCACGGCTTACAACCCGACCGGGAAAGGAACGGGGTCAGGTTTCGAGCCACAAGACCTGCTCGTGATGGCCGCTTGGGGCGTGGTCGGCATCATCGTCGCGGCCCGGTCCTTCTCCTGGGAGCCGCGGACCTAGCCCGAGAACCGGCCGATCGGGAGGATTCGCCGGGCCCGGCGTCGAACCGGAAAGCAACCAGAATTCCTACAGGGGGCCACAGCATGCGCCGTTTCTTGAAGTCCTGGATGGTCGGGTTGGTCGTTGGACTCGGTCTGCTTTCCGGTGCGATGGCCGGCGTCGGGCTCGGGCCGCTCAAGGAGCAGACGAGCAAGATCGCCGACCGCCCGGCCAAGGCCCTCCCTGCGGCTCCCGTCGTCAAGGCCGCTCCAGCCGCGGCCTCGCACACCGAGCCCGCCCAGGTTCCGGCGCTCGCGGCCCAGAAGCTCGACCTGAACCTGCCCGGCAAGCTTCCGGGGGGCAGCTTCCTGGTCGGCTCCGACGCGACGGATCTGTACCCATCGCCGACGCTCTTCGGCGGCGAGAAGTGGCAAACCGAGGGATGCACGCGTCTCGAGGATGGAGAGCTAGACCTGACCCACGTTCTTCCTGGTGACGGACACGGCCACCCGTTCGCCTCCAAGGACTGCATCTACCTCGGTGGGTTCGGGATCCCCGCGCCGGTGCGTCCGGCGGTCGAGTACGACGACGGCGGCGTGTGGGTCCGGTCGATCGCGATCTCCAACGGAGAGTCGACGGTCGTCATGCAGATCCTCGACGCCGTCGGCTGGTTCGCGGCGTACAGCGATCGGATCTGCGACGGCTGCGGCATCAACGACATGCGCGCGAAGATCGCCGCCGACACCGGCCTCCCGGCAGCGAACATCTCGATCGGGGCGACGCACACCCACGCCGGGCCTGACGGCTACGGTGGCTGGGGCGGTCTGCCCACCTGGTACTGGGACCAGATCAGGGACTCGGTGATCGCTTCCGCGAAGCAGGCGCTCACCAACATGGAAGCAGCGACGATCACCGTCGGCGAGGCCGTCCTCCGAGACTTCAACAACGAGCGCCGAGATCACTACTACTCGACCGCCGATTATCAGGCGACGTGGCTCCAGGCGCGCGCCGCCGGAACCGGCGCGGTGCTCGCGACGCTGACCAACTACGCGGGGCACCCGACCTTCGTGGGCGGTCCGGTCCTTCACGCGGACTGGCCGGGCGCCGCCGCACGGCGTCTGGAAGGGCTCTTCGGCGGAGTAGGCCTCCTGTTCGAGGGCGGCCTCGGCAACGTCTCGATCCGCGGCCGCGGTGGTGAGACCGAGGACGAAGAAGCGGAGAACACGGGGAAAGCGTTCGCCGAGGCGATCGCCGGCGATATCGGGATCGGCGGGACGACCCTGACGACGAACGACGTCGCCGCGAGCTTGGCCGAGATCCAGCATCCCGTCACGAACCCGGTGCTCGCGGCCGGCGGGCTCGTCAGCCTGTTCGCGCGCGACTTCCTCCCCGGCGGCGGCGGTGCACTGCCCGGCGCGTACCACTGGGCGAAGCCAGACCTCCCCGACCCCGGCCATCTGCGGGGCTGCGACACGGCTTCGGCGGTGGGCGTGACGACCTTCGCGGGCGGATACCGGATCGGGAACGCGCTGATCCTGTTCGCGCCCGGTGAGATCTTCTCCAACATCAGCGAGGTCGCGAAGTCGAAGACGTCCGGCACATCGATGACGTTCGTGTTCGCGCAGACGAACGACTCGCTCGGCTACATCATCCAGTCGTTCGAGTTCGATGTGCTTTCGAACGTCGTGACCGAGTACGGGACGCAGACCGCCGAGTACGAGGAGTTCTTCGCGATCGATCGCTGCTTCGGCGACCACGTCATGCAGACGCTGCTCGACGAGGCGGGGAAGCTCGGCTTCTAGGCCGAACGGCTTCGCGGGCGGCTCGCTCGGCCATCCGCTGCTCGTACCGGCGTACCTCGTCCGGCCCGGCCCCCGGCCCGAGCTCGTAGCGGACGCTTCGCGGGTCGATCTCCTCACGGCAGTGCGGGCACGTCGCTGAGACGTCGAACACCTCGCCGCAGCTCTTGTGGCGGAGGAGAAGGGGAAGGCCTTCCTCTCCCACCGCCCAGCGATCGCCCCACTTCTTGAGCGCGAGGATCACCTCGTAGAGATCGATCCCCTTCGGGGTGAGCCGGTACTCGAACCGCTGCGGCCGCTCCTGATAGAGCCGGCGCTCGAGGATGCCCTCGCCGACCAGACGGTCGAGACGGTCGGTCAGGATGTTGCGGGCGATCCCCAGCCGCTCCCGGAAGTCCTCGAATCGGCGCGTGCCGAGGAACGTCTCCCGGAGCACCAAGAGCGTCCAGCGCTCTCCTACGACCTCGAGGGATTGGGCGATCGTGCAGTTCATCCCGGCAAAGCTCTTGAGCTTCATGACCTCACGTTACGATACCGAGTTGCGTCATGCAACTGTCGCTGCTAGGTTGCGTTGCGTGATGCAACCGACCGAGGAGGCCCCGATGGAAGCGGTCGCCCACCAGCTCCCCGCGAACGATCGGATCCGATCCAAGCAGGTGACCTGGGAAGACCCGATCGCGCTGGCCGCGGAAGCCCGCGGGATCAGCGGCCTCGAGTTCCTGCGCTCGATGATCGAGGGCCGCCTCCCCCGCCCCCCGATCGCAGCCTTGCTCGGCTTCACCCTGGTCGATGTCGGCGAGGGCTGGGCCGTGTTCGAGGGCGAGGTCGGCGAGGAGCACTACAACCCGATCGGCGTGGTTCACGGCGGCCTCTCCGGCATGCTGGCCGACTCGGCTATGGGGTGCGCGGTGCAGTCGACCCTGCCGGCCGGGTCGGGCTACACGACCCTCGAGTTCAAGGTGAACCTCGTCCGTCCGATCACCGCGGAGACCCGACTGATCCGCTGCCGCGCGGAGATCGTCCACGTCGGGCGGCGAACCGGTACCGCGGAGGCGCGCGTGACCGACTCCAACGGCCGCCTCCTCGCACACGCGACCACAACCTGCTTGATCTTGCGTCCGGAGGAGTGAGCGTCATGGCAACCATCCACGCACTCCCCCTTCGCGCCCCCAAGCGGCAACGGCGCGTCGAGGTAACCCTGCTCGACGGCACTCGCGTCGTGATGCGCCCGATCGAGCCGGTCGACAAGGCCGCGATCGCCGAAGGCTTCGAGCATCTGTCGGAGGAGTCGCGCTACCGCCGGTTCATGGGAGGCGTGAAGCGGCTGACCCAGCCGATCCTCGTCGCACTGACCGAGGTCGATCACGAGGATCACGAAGCGTGGGTGGCGTACGCGCCCGACGACAGAGGCACCCCCGGGGTCGGCGTGGCCCGCTACGTGCGGCTGCGCGACGAGCCCGATATCGCCGAGCCGGCCGTCACCGTGATCGACGAGTATCAAGGCCGCGGGCTCGGCACGATGATGATGGACGTCCTCGCACGCGACGCCGCCACCCACGGCATCCACCGATTCCGCGCCTACGTGCTCGTGGACAACCAGCCGATCATCAAGATCCTGCGCCGGTTCGGCGCGACGCTCATCGTCGAGGAACCCGGCGTGCTGCGCGCCGACATCGACCTCGACGTCTAGAGGTACTTCATCACGTCCTCGGCCGAGCGGATCTCCGCGCCGGATGGGATCTGAGCGCCGGACGGGACGCGCACGCGCGGATAGAGCGACACGTTGTCCGACAGCGTGACGCCGGGCTGCAAGATCACCTCATCGCCGAGCGCGACGAAGTGATCTACGACCGTGGGCTTGTCGGGCAGCGAGCGCACCTCACCCATGGAACCAACGTAGGAATCGGTTACCTGCGCCATCCTGCCGACCGTCGCGCCGTCGCGGATGTTCGAGCGAACGATCCGGGCTCCTTCGTGGATCTCGCACCCGTCGTCGACGTTGGATTCCTCGAGGTGCGCGCCCGCGCGGATCTCCGAGTACTTCCCGATCCGCACGCCCGGGCCGAGCGTAACGCTGCCCGATACGATCTTCTCTCGCAGCGTCGTGTGCTCGTGGGCGTCGCGCATGTCGAGCGTCTCCGGTTCGATCCAGATCCCGCGCTCGGCGTCGAACGGCTCGCCGAGCAAGCGCGTTACGGAGGAGAAGCGGCCGCGCAGGGCGTCGACCATCGACTCGATGTAGTCCGGCACATTCCCGAGGTCGCCGATCCGCTCAACGGGGTACGCGTACACGAGCTCGCCCTTACCGACGAGCCACGGAAGGAGGTCGAGCCCGAAGTCGAGCCGTTCCTCCGCCATCGCTTGAACGTCCGCATGCTCGGCCAGTTCGCGCAGGCGCGTCATGTCGACCAGATAGAAGCCGGCGTTCGTCAGCAGCGGCATCCGATCGAAGTCGGCCTCGGACGGTGCGGGGAACGCCTCGTGGATCTCCGCGAGGGTCGGCTTCTCGACGAACTCCTGGATCCGCCAGTCCGGATCGCTGAGCATCACGCCGTACTTGCCGGCGACCGCCATCGGCTCGCGCACCATTGCGCCGATCGTGACCACCGCTCCCGATCGCGCGTGCGCCTCCGCCATCGCGGCCAAGTCGAAGTCGATGATCGAGTCGGTCGGGAACACCAGCACCGTTCCGGTGATGTCCCAGTAGGCGGCGTTGCGGAACGTCGCGTCGGCGCTCCCGGTGTTGAGCGCGTCGAACTTCACACGCGAATAGCGCACACGCACGCCGAGCGGCTCGCCGTGCTCGATGAGCATCTTGATCTGGTACCGGTTCTCTTTGCCATGCGCGACCATGAAGTAGTCGTGCATGCCCTCGTGGGTGAGGATCTCCAGGATCCAGCGCACCAGGCGACGGCCGACGAAGCTCATCGCGGCCTTCGAGCGGAGATAGCCGGGGGCTTTGACGGTCAGGGTCCGGGCGCGCTCGCCGCGCCCGCCCGCTAGCCCGATCCCGATGATCGGTCCGGTCGCGAACGTGCCGTCAGCCACGAGCTCCATCCTACGCAGCGCGCCCGCTGTGGCGGGCGGGTTTCCGCCCGAAGAGTGGGCCCCCGGGAGACGGTGGGGGAGCTGGTCGGCTTGGTCTGCCGCCCCCGGGGGCACCGAGGTTTGGTACGGGCGTTGTTACCCATTATGCGCTCGCCTTCATCACTCCGCTCGGGTTCCTGCCCCCCGTTTCTGCGGGATGAGCAGGCATCTTGGGCGTGCTAACGTGGGCTGCCACCCCGTCTGCCACACCACCTCCCGGAAGGACTCGATGGCGACCAAGGAACAGGTTCTCGACGCTCTCTCGAAGGTGCTCGACCCCGAGATCGGCAAGCCGATCACCGAGCTCGACATGGTGCGCGACGTCGCGCTCGACAACGGCACGGTCACGGTGGACGTCCTCCTCACCGTCCCCGGCTGCCCGATGAAGGACCGGATCGAGCGGGACGTTACCGCCGCGGTGGCGCCCCTCGAGGGCGTGACGGCCGTTCAGGTCCGGCTGGGGGTCATGACCGAGGATCAGCGCCAGACCATGGTCGGCAAGCTCCGTGCCGGGCAGCCGCAAGGCCAGCATCGGCCGATCGCCTTCTGGGGCGAGGGGACCCGCACCAAGGCGATCCTGGTCGCCTCCGGCAAGGGCGGGGTCGGCAAGTCCTCGGTCACCGCCAACCTGGCCGTGGCGCTCGCCCAGCAAGGCTTCAAGGTCGGCGTCGTGGACTGCGACGTCTGGGGGTTCTCGATCCCCCGCATGCTCGGCGTGAGCGGGCGTCCGACGACCTTCAACGGCATGATGCTGCCGCTCGAGGCGCACGGCGTGAAGGTGATCTCCATGGGCTTCTTCGTGCCCGACGAGCAGCCGGTGATCTGGCGCGGCCCGATGCTCCACAAGGCGATCCAGCAGTTCCTCTCCGACGCCTACTGGGGCGACGTGGACTTCATCCTCGCCGACCTGCCGCCGGGTACCGGCGACGTCTCGATCTCGCTCGCGCAGTTCCTGCCGGGCGCGGACATGCTCGTCGTCACGACGCCGCAAGAGGCAGCCCAGAAGGTTGCCGCACGAGCCGGGCGGATGACCGAGCAAGTGAATCTCAGGATCATCGGCGTCGTCGAGAACATGAGCTACTTCGTCTGTCCCGCCTGCGACGCCGAGCACGCGATCTTCGGGGAGGGCGGCGGCGAGCTGCTCGCGGAGACGCTCGACGCCGAGCTGCTCGGCAAGATCCCCTTGCAAGAAACGCTTCGCAAGGGCGCCGACGGCGGCGTGCCGGTCGTGGTGTCCGAGCCCGACTCCCCCGCCGGAAAGGCGCTGCTCGACATCGCGCGCAAGATCGCCAAGCACGGGCCGTCTTTCGTCGGCAAGCGTCTGCCCCTGCTCGGGGGTGCGATGGGTGGAAACCAGGGTACGCACGCCGCCCAGGGCGGCCACGCCGGTCACAACCACGGCAGCCACGAAGGCCACAACCACTAACGTCGGGCCGACTCGACGGAGCGGCCCCAGGCTCGACCAGATCCTCTCGTCGCCTGGCAATCGTTGCCGAAAACCTTCACCTGGTGAAGGTTCCGGGCAAGATGCTCCCGTGATCGAGCAGAACCGCGCGAACGCGCTAGCGGGAGAAGCGCCTCCACAGATCGCCGACGGCCCGGCCGAGCAGCAACCCTCCGATCACGTCCGTCGGATAGTGGGCGCCGACGTAGACACGGCTGAACGCCACGAACCGCGGCATCCGATCGAGCAGAAGACGCATGGGGCCGGCTACCTCGTCACGAGTGACACTCGCGATCGCGGCGGCGACGGCCGGGTGACCGCTCGGATACGACTGGCCGGCAGGGCGGCGAACCAAAAGCTCGACCTCGCCGGCGTCGTAAGGACGGGGTCTGCGGAACAGCGGCTTGGTCACCTGCGCGGCCCCCCACGCGAGCATCGCAGCCCCAACGACGTCCCGAGCGAGCTTTCGCTTCCCTCCGGCCCAGAGCGCTGAGGCCGCCCCGATGGCCGCGTACGTGGAGCCGAGATCGGTGAGCGTCGGAACCGTCCGGTCGAACATCTCGCTCCGACGGGCCGAGATGAGCGCGCGGGCGGTTTCGTCCTGCTCGGCCAGCCGGCCACGGGCGGATGCGCCCAGTGCGGCGACCGCAGCGAGACGCAGCATCGGCCGGACGATGCCCGGCCTGGTGGTCTTGGGTTGGCGGCTGAGCCTCACCGCTTGCGAGAGGCGCGCGCCCGCGCCGAGGAGCTGCTCTTCGCCTTCGACGCCTTCTGAGCCGGACGCTTCTTCGGCGTCGCGGGCGACGAGGACGTGCGCCCGGAGCCGGACGCCGGTGTTTTTCCGCGAGCCTTCGACGACGACGAGGCTCGCGCCGGCTTGCGAGCGCCGGTCTTCTTGCGAACCGCCGGCTTTCGGGATCCGTTGCTCGGAAGAGGATCCACCGGGGCGGGGATCACGCCGGCTCCACCGGCCGCGGCGACACCGGGCAGCGGCGCAGCCGCACCGTTGCCGGGACCGCCGGCGGCGGCCTTGGTGCTCGACGCGTCGGGCTCGTCGAAGATACCGACGTTGATCGGCTCGATCCCGTCCTTCAGCTCCTTGATGGCCGCGTTGGTCTCGCGCCGGAAGTCGCGCAAGAACTTGCCCATGTCGCGGGCGATCCCGGGCATGCGCTTGGGACCGAAGACGATCATGATGACGAGGAAGATCATCATCAGCTCGCCGATGCCGATGTTGCCGAAACCCATCTCGTTGCCTCCGGTCGCGCCGCTCGAGCGGCCGGCCGGGCCACCTCCCGAAGGTTAGCTACCCTCGGGACGGGCGGCGAGGCGGGCTTCGGCGGTGCGACGATTGCCGTCGCGCTCGTACGTGATTCGGACGGTCTGGCCGACCTCCTTCTGGATGAGCGTGGAGATGAGCTCGTCCATCGAGCGGATCGTCTGACCGTCCAGCTCAACGATGATATCGCCCGTTTGGAGACCGGCGCGTTCGGCCGGTCCGCCCGAAACGACGTCTCCGACCCGCGCGCCCCGGTCGTCGGGGAGGTTTTGCCCCGAAATCCCTAGGAAGGGCAGCTGGGCCCGCCCGGTCTCGATGATCTGATCGGCTACCCGCCGGGCGATCTCGATGGGGATCGCGAAGCCCACGCCGACGTTACCTCCGGCGCCCGGGACTATCGCGGTGTTGATCCCGACCACTTCGCCGTCGCTGTTGGCCAGCCCGCCGCCGGAGTTACCGGGGTTGATCGGCGCATCGGTCTGGAGGGCGTCGGAGAACCGGGTGTTCTGATCGAAGGTTATGTTCCGGTGCAACGCGCTGATGACGCCGGCGGTCACCGTGCTCTGGAGACCGAACGGGCTGCCGAGCGCGACGGCGAGATCGCCGACCTCGAGCTCGTGCGTCGATCCCAGCGTCGCCGCGGGCAGACCGCCCCGGTCCACCTTGAGGATCGCGATGTCGACCTGCGGCGCCGCCGTGCCCACCACGCGCGCGTCGAGCTCCTCTCCGTTCGAGAGCGTGACGGTGATGCTCCGAGCGTCATCGACAACGTGATCGTTGGTGATGATGTAACCGTCCTCGCGATAGATGACCCCGGAGCCCGTGCCGGTTTCGACACCGGCGTCGACGTCGATGCGCACGATGCTCGGCAAGACCGCCTTGGCAACGGCCGCCACCGACTCGAGCGTTCCGCCGCTCGCCTCGATCACGACCTTGCCGGGGAGCGGCAAAGACGAGTCGTCCTCGAGAGCGACGAAGGTCGCGCCGGTGCCGACAACGGCTCCGAGGAGCGCGGCCAGCAACGGCACCATGAAAGATCGCCCCACCCGCCGAGGGGGAGAAGACGGCGGCGGTGGGGGCGGCGCATCGAACGGCCAGGAGGGTCCGGTCTCGCGCGTTTGCTCGAAGGGGTCGGCCGGGTGCTCACGTGTCGCGGTGACGGCATTCTCTTCCATGATTTTCTCCCAGGTCTTCGAAGGCTCGTGTTCCGTCATCGCGCCGCAGTTTAGGCCGATGTCCTGAGAGTCCGCTGAGACGTGCGAGAATGAGTCCGATGGACGAGCAGAAGCCGCCCCAAGGACCTCGGCAAGAGGGCATCACCGCCGCCGAAGTGAGATGGATCATCGGCGGGATCCTCGCGATCTTGTTCGGCATCTTCATCGCGCAGAACGCCGATCCGGTGCGCGTGCAGGTCGTGTTCTTCACGGCGGAGGTCCGCTTGATCTGGGTGTTCTTGATCTGCGCCGCGTTGGGCGCGGTGATCGACCGGCTGTTGCAACGCCGAGGCGTTCTTCCCTCGACGCGACGACGTCAACGCAAGGAAGCCCGACAGCGCGACCAGAAGGCTCAGTAGAAGCGCACTTTGGCTGCGAACTCGGCCGACACCGCGAGGATCACCGCGAGATAGAAGAACCCGGTCGCTGCTTGGATCGAGTCCTCCTTCACCAGCGCGCGGATGAAGAACCCGATCATCAAGCACAGCGCCGTGAGCCCGACCGCGAGCGCGACGGTGAGCGTCCCAGCGCCGAGTAACGGCGAGAACTCGGTGCTCGCGGTTCCTCCTCCCCCGCCGCCGACGATCGTGGCCGCCATCGCGAGGATGCTTCCCGCGAGCAGAAGGATCCCCATGCGGCGCAGAGGCTCGCGCGACGCGCGGCGGTCGACCAGATACCAATGTCCGAGCAGCAAGCCGTCGACGACTGCACCGAGGAAGAGCGCCCCCGCGATGAGTTGTGCGACACCGACGCCGGTCGCGTGCGACGCGGCGGGGAGCCGAGCGAGCGCAACGAACGCGGCCACGCCGACCGGCACGCCCGCGATCCCGACCACCCGCGCGGCAACGCGAACGCCGGTCCATTGAAGGATCTGCCACAAGACGGCGACCCCCGCGGTGGCGCCGAGGAGCCAGAACGCAGCCGCTTCTGGACCCTCGGCGCCGGTCCCACCGAGCGGTCCTCGCGCGGCGAGCCAGGCGAGCACCGCGGTCACGGCCAGCACGGTGCCGGTCAGCTTGAAGAAACCCGAGCGCAGCGTTCCCCAGGTCGGCGTGACCCAGAGCACGAAGAGGCCGCCCACCGCCGTCTCGGCGAGGACGAGCGCCATGACACCTGCGGGTCCGCTCAACTTTGATCCAGGAAGTGCGCGAGGAGCGCGCTCGGGTCATCATAGTAGACGTGCATGCGCCTCTGATCGTCGCCGGCCTGCGCGGCGAAGCCCGTCGCACCGTCGGCACCGAGGATACGGCGGAGGCGTTGGGCTCGGGCGACGTCCCGGTCCTCGGCAGCCCGGCCGTTCTGGCGCTGATCGAGGAGGCTGCCGTCAACGCGATCCGGCGGCAACTGCCCGAGGGCGCGACGAGCGTGGGCGTCTGGGTGAAGCTCGATCATCTCGCGCCTTCCAAGGTGGGTGCGGAAGTCGTGGCGACCGCGGAGCTGGTCGCCGTCGAGAACCGCCTCCTCGACTTCGTGTGCGAGGTTCGCGACGGGGGCCGCGTCGCGGCGAAGGCGGAGCACCGGCGTGTGCTGGTGGTGCGCGACCGCTGGCTGGCGAAGCTCTGAACCGGATGCCCGAGTACGTTTCGGTGGCGTCGGTCGACGACGTTCCGCCCGGATCAGGTGCGGTCGTCCAGGCCGGCGGGCGCCTCCTTGCCCTGTTCAACGTCGATGGACGGTTCTATGCGCTCGACAACATCTGCTTGCACCGCGGGGGGCCGGTCGGCGAGGGGGACCTCGAAGGAACGGTCGTCACGTGTCCGTGGCACGGCTTCCAGTACGACGTCACGACCGGCCGCAACGTGTTCGATCCCGAGGTCGGGCTCGAAACGTTCCCCGTCCGCGTCGCGGACGGTCAGGTTCAGATCGCCGTCTGAGCTACTGCGACTCGACGTAGCGCACGAGCGTCCGCACGCCGACGCCGGTCGCGCCCTTCGGTGTATCGAACTCGTCGGCCGTGCTTCGCGCCGGCCCCGCGATGTCGAGGTGCATCCACGGGGTATCGCCGGCGAACTCCTTCAGGAAGAGACCGGCCGTGATCGCACCGCCGTAGCGATCGCCGATGTTGCGGATGTCGGCGATATCGGAGTCGATCTTCTTGCGGTAGTCGTCGTAGAGCGGCAGCTGCCATGCGCGCTCCCCCGCCTCGTCGGCGGCGCGCAGCATCGCGTCGACGTCCGTCTGGCGGCTTCCCATCACGCCGAACGCCTTGTCGCCGAGCGCGATCATGCATGCGCCGGTAAGCGTAGCGATATCGATGACGACGTCGGCCTTGGCATCGCGCGCGTGCACGATCCCGTCGGCCATCACGAGACGCCCTTCCGCGTCGGTGTTGCCGATCTCGACGGTCTTTCCGCCCTTCATCGTGATCACGTCGCCGGGGCGAAGGGCCCCGCCGCCCGGCATGTTCTCGGCCGAGCAGATCAGGCCCGTCACGGCGACCTTGGGCTTGAGCCGGCCGATCGCGAGCATCGCGCCGAGCACGGCGGCGCCGCCGGCCATGTCCATCTTCATCCAGTCCAGACCGTCCGTTTTCAGATTGATGCCGCCCGAGTCGAACGTGACGCCCTTCCCCACCAACGCCACATGACGCTTCGAGCCCGCAGGCCGGTAACGGATCTCGACGAGCCGGGGCGGCTTGTCGCTTCCCTGACCGACGCCGAGGATCCCGCCGTACTTCCCGGCGCGGAGCTCTTTCTCCGTCAGCACCTTCACACTGAGCGGCAGGCCCTTCGCGATGCGCCGGGCCTCCTGCGCGAACGACTCGGGATAGAAGTCGCCGGCCGGCGTGTTAGTCAGGTCGCGTGCGAGCATCGTCGCCTCGGCGACCACGCCCGCTCGCTCGACGACGCGTCCGATCGCGCGCGCGTCCCAGCCGCGGCCGGCGAGCAGACGAACTTCCTTGGTCTTGGACTTGCGGCCGTCGCCGTTCTTGTAGCGGTCGAACCGGTACGCGGCCAGGAGGAAGCCCTCGACGAAGGCACCGGCCACCTCCGGGGCTTTGCCCTTCAGCGCCTGCGGCACGGTCGTGGCGACCTTCGTGGCTGAGCTGGTGCGCCGGGCGACCGTTGCGCCCACCTTGCGTCCCGAGTCGCTCGATCCCTTCTCGCCGACGCCGACGAGGAGCACGTGCTTCGCGGGAAGCTTCCCCAGCGTCGGCACGCTGAGCGCGTCGCCGGGCTCGCCCTTCAGGCGTGCGCCGTCGAGCAGCTCCTTGAAGGTTGTGCCGAGTTTCTTCTCCACCTCGGCTCCGCCGGGCCCGGCCTCTCCGCCTTTGTAAACGGGGACCGCGAGCACGTCGCAGGCGACGCTTGCGGGCTTCTCCTTGCCGATACGGAATGCAGGCATGTGACCTCCGAGATGTCTCCGCTTCGTGGGCGGGATGGTCAGTATAGGCGAGCGCCGAGACCTTCGAATCAGGTCACCCAGGGGTGGTAGCGCGCAGACGCTCGCTCGCGGGAACGAGCACCAACGTCAACGCCAGAGCGATCGCGAAGGATGCCAGGGATGCCCCCGCCCACGACGGGGGCGCCGGGAGCCAGCCGAGCAGATCCTCCATCGCCGAGGTCCACCACGAGACGGTGCCGGGGTTGATCCAGTTATAGGCGAAGAATCCGACGACCCACGCAACGATCGCGGCGAGCCGCACCCGCCCGGCGGCGGGGCCGTAGAGACGGTCGGGGGTGTACCGGCCCCGGCGCAGGATGTAGTAGTCGGCGAACAGCACGCCGAAAAGGGGCACGAACAGCGCGCCGAGCAGGAGCAGGAAGTTCTCGTAGCTCACCAGATCCACGATGAGCGCCAGGCCGGCGCAGGTGAGCCCGATCACGACCGAGAGCGCGCGTTGCGACCAGCGCGGGAAGATGTTCTGCACACTGACCGAACCGGAATAGATGTTGGCGAAGGCTTCGTCGGTTTCGTCGACGGCAAGGATGAGCATCGCGAGCCATCCGACGGGTATCGCGAAGAGCGCGGCGGTGAACCCCGCGGGGTCGAGTGGGTCGGCGCCCGGCGTGCCGAGCAGCAGCAGCACGCCGATCATGTAGAACCACACGTTGGCGATGAAGTATCCGATCCCGGCGCCCCAGAACGCTCCACGACCCGTGCGGGCGAACCGCGTGTAGTCGGCGACGAGCGGCACCCACGACACCGGCAGCGAGATGACGAGGTCGACCCCCTGCCAGAAGTTCGGGAAACCGCCCTTCGCCGGCGCGTTCCAGAAGGCGCTCAGGTCGTAGGTGGCCAGCATGTAGATCGTGAGGTACGCGCTCGACGCTAGGACGATCCACACCGCGTAGCGCCGGATCCATCTCCGCACAACCGCAACGGGTCCACCGATGGCCATGAGGATGCAGACCGCTGCGAACACGACGACCCACAGCGGGCGCAAACCCCAGCCGGTGTAGCGATCCAGCAGCCCGGCCATCACCACCGAGATGATGTAGAGCTCGAACGCGCCCCAGCCGATGTTCTGCATCACGTTGAAAAGGGTCGGCAGATACGACCCGCGGATCCCGAGCGGGCCGCGGTAGGTGACCATCGCGGGCGCGCCGGTCTCGGCGCCGATGCGGCCGGCCGCCGCGAGCATGAGGTTCCCGATCAGCGCGCCGATGACGATCGCGAGGATCGCCGTGCGGAACGAGAGCGCGGGAACCAGAAACGCGCCGACGACCGGCAGAAGGATCGAGATCCCGAGGTTCCCCCACAGCACACCCACGTCCACACCGGACAACGCGCGGCGCTCGGGCGGGACGGGCTCGATGCCCCAATCGGGAAGCGTCTCGGCGCGCTCGAGGGCGCCGGTGATCTGTGCCATTGACTCGCTCCCTCCGCCGGCATTACCCGGTCAGGTTCGAAGGGTCGGCGGCCGCAGCCGCCCTCTCAGCCCGGTTCGCCCGAGCTCCCCTGCAACGTGGTGCGCGCGAAGCCTACACGGTCGCGCTCAAAGCGGGCGTCCACCGAATGCTTTGCGCAGGCGCCGGTGACGATAAACGAACAGGGACCGAGTGATCCGATAGAGCGCCGGCCCAGCCGCCCGCACGCGTGGCTCGAACGTGATGCGGTCGGTCAGCACGGAGCCGGAGGATGCCGCCTCGATCGTCCGCTCGTGCTCCCAGCGGCGCGATGTGAGGAGACGCGAGGACTCGAGGAAGCCGCGTCCGGGCTCGACCCGGACGAGCGTGAGATCGTCGTAGTCGACCGGAAGGATCCCGAAGAGCAGAACCCAGCTGCGGAACAGCCGCACGCCCGTTGGAGCATCGTCGGGCAACCGGTCGAGTCCCGGCGGGTGCGTCATGCGAAAGATGGGCCACAGCTCGTCGTTGACGCCGGCCATCGTGACGACCCGATCCCAGACCGGCTCGGGAGGTGCAGCGAGAGAGGACCGGACGACGAAGCCCCACTCACTCGAGCTCACGGTCGCGAGTCTAGGCGGTGTGACAACGGGCGCTCCGGATTGCGAGGATGGACGCCACCGGCCCACGAGGCCCCGACGGAAGGAGCCGCCGTGATCAAGATGACCGTCTTCTACCGGCCACCGGAAGACCCGGCCACGTTCGAGAAGCGCTACCTCGAGGAGCACATCCCGATGGTGCGCGGTTACGAGAACATCGAGAAGGTCGCCGCGTACAAGGTCACGCGCACTCTTCAAGGCGACTTCCCGTACGCGTACGTATTCAGCGGCACTTGGGCGGATAAGGACGGCTGGAAGGCCGACATGAACTCCGAAGCCGCCAAGAACGCCACCGAGCACGCGAAGAGCTTCGCGCCGCCCTTCGACGTCGTGGTCCTGGAGGAGCTGGGCTGATCCATGGCGTACGAAACCGTCCTCTACGAGACCTCCGGCGGCGTCGCCACGATCACGCTGAACCGTCCGGACAACCTGAACGCACTCGATTCGACGCTCGTCGAGGAGCTCCAGAAGGTGCTGGCCGAGGCGGCCGGCGACCCCGATGTTCGATGCGTCGTGATCACCGGCGCGGGCCGCGGCTTCTGCGCCGGAGCCGACCTCGCGCAACTCGAGGACGCGTACAACGCCGGTGAGCCGCCGGCGCTGGGCGACATGCTGCGGGCCCGCTACCACCCGATGATCTTCCCGATCGTGAACATGGAGAAGCCGGTCGTCGCGTCGGTGAACGGCGTAGCGGCCGGCGCCGGAGCATCGCTGGCGCTGGCGTGCGACTTCCGGATCGCCGGCGACAAGGCGAAGTTCTTCCAGGCGTTTGTGAAGGTTGGTCTCGTGCCGGACTCGGGCTCGACGTACTTCTTGCCCCGGCTGGTCGGCATCGCGAAGGCGACGGAGCTGGCGATGCTCGGCGACATCATCGACGCGCAGGAGGCGCAGCGGATCGGGATGGTAACCAAAGTCGTTCCGGCCGACGATCTGGTGAGCGAGACGCGCGCGTTCGCCGAGCGGCTCGCGTCGGGGCCCACCCGCGCCTACGCGCTCGCGAAGAAGGCCCTGCGGTTCGGAGCCGTTATGGATCTGGAGAACTCACTGGAGTACGAGGCAGATCTTCAGAATCAGGTGGCGTTGACTGCCGACCACTTGGAAGGCGTGAAGGCGTTCATGGAGAAGCGCGATCCGAAATTCGAGGGAAGGTAGCGATGCCGGAAACAGAAGGCGTCAATCACACCGCCCTCACGGTTACGAACCTCGACGAGAGCGTTGCCTGGTACAAGGCGCTGTTCGACGCGGTCGTGTTGTGGGAGGAGCACGACGACCCGGCCCACGAGTTCGTGCTCCTCTTCGCACCGCCGCTCGCGATCGGCCTCAACCGGCACAACGCGACGCCGTCCGGCGATGTCTTCGCCGAGACCCGCGTCGGGCTCGACCACATCGGCTGGCAAGTCCCGAACCGCGACGCGCTGGGCGACTGGGAGAAGAAGCTCGACGAGCTCGGGATCGCGCACTCCCCGATCACCGACGCTGCCTACGGCACCGTGCTCGTCTTCCGCGACCCCGACAACATCCAGCTGGAGTTCTTCGCGCTCCCGGGCTGAACGCGCGCGCTACGATAGGGCTCGGCGCGCCAAAAGCGCGCTCACCAGCAGAACGAGGAGGGCCGGGTGACCTACGAGGAGCGGACGGCCGAGTTCAAGGCGCGGATCGATGCCGGCGAGAAGATCGAGGTGACCGACTGGATGCCCGATTCCTACCGCCAGGCGGCCCTCAAGTTCATCGAGATGCACGCCAACTCAGAGATCATGGGCGCCCTGCCCGAACGCGAATGGATCCCCCGCGCCCCGACCCTTCGACGCAAGCTCTCGCTGACGGCCAAGGTCCAGGACGAGGTCGGCCACGCGCAGATCCTCTACCGGATCGCGGAGGATCTCGGGAAGAGCCGCGAGACGATGTTCGACGACCTCGTCAACGGCCGCACGAAGTTCCACAACGTCTTCCACTACCCCACCGAGTCGTGGGGCGACGTGGCGGTGATCGGCTGGCTGATCGACGGCGCCGCGCTCGTGACGCAGCACGCGCTGCTCGGCTGTTCGTACGCGCCGTACATCCGCGCGATGCGTCGCATCTGCGCGGAGGAGTCGCTGCATCTGCGCCACGGCGAGGACATGACGCTCGAGCTGTGCTCCGGCACCGACGCGCAGCGCGAGATGTTCCAGGACGCGGTGAACCGGTGGTGGCGCCCGATCATGCACTTCTTCGGCCCGCCCTCGAACCCGGCGAAGGACGTGCTCCTCTACTGGGGGATCAAGACCCGGTCGAACGAGGATCTGCGTCAGGAGTTCTTCACGACCTACGTGCCGAAGCTGTGGGATCTCGGGATCACGGTTCCCGACCCCGAGCTGCGCTTCGACGAGCCCAAGGGCGAGTGGGAGTGGGGCGACCCCGGCTGGGACGACTTCTGGCAGGTCGTCAAGGGCAACGGTCCCATGACCCAGACGCGGCTCGCGTGGCGCAAGGCCATGTGGGATTCGCACGCGTGGATGCGTGACGTGTTCGCCGGGATCCGGCGGGTCGCGTAGCGCGATGGAGGTCTGGGAGGTCTTCTCCCGTCGCACTGCCGACGATCCGCTCGTGCACGTCGGCGCGGTGAAGGCGCCCGACCTGGAGCTCGCGCTCGTGCTCGCACGCGAGACCTTCTTCCGCCACGGCGAGGGCGTCGACTGCTGGGTCGGCCGGCGCGGCGACCTGCACCGCATCGCGCAGCCGGAGACGCTCGGCGGCGTGACCGACAAGTCCTATCGGCGCGCGGACGGCTACGTCGGCGTCGGCGCGAAGCTGAAGCGGGTACGCGACGCGCTCGCCCTCCGCGGGATCACCGTCGCCGGAGAGCGGCCGGACGGGAAGCGATGAGCGATCCTCGGCTCGGACTCCTCCTCGCGCTCGCCGACGACGAGCTCGTCATGGGCCACCGCCTCTCCGAATGGACCGGCTGGGTGCCCTACGTCGAGGAGGACCTCGCGATGTCCTCGATCGCACAGGACGAGATCGGGCACGCCCGGGCTCTCTACGAGATCGCGTCGACGATCGACGGCCGCGACGTCGACGCGCTGGCGCTGGGTCGCGAGCAACAGGGTTATCTCCACGCGGTGATCTGCGAGCGACCGAATCGCGACTACGCGTACACGGCAGCACGGCATTACCTGTACGACACCGCGGACGCGGTCCGGCTCGAAACCCTGCTGGACTCGACGTTCAAGGAGCTCGCCGAGCTCTTGCGCGTGCTGCGTCTGGAAGAGCGCTACCACCTCGAGCACGCACGGATCTGGTTCGAGCGCCTGGCCACCGGGCCGGTCGAAGCCCGGCAGCGTTTCTCGGACGCGATGTCGCTAGCGTTCCCGGAAGCCATGGCGATCTTCGAGCCGCTCCCCGGCGAAGAGGCGCTCATGAGCGACGGCACGCTCCCCCGCTCCGGCGAGGACATGCTCGCGGGTTGGCTCGAGACGCTCGGCGCGGATCTGGAAAGCGTCGGGCTGGATGCGGTGCTCGACTCCGGCGCCGAGCCGACCGTCGGCGAGATGGTGCCGACCTCTTCCGGCTCGTCCGAGCTGACCGAAGATCCGACGCGCGCGCTGGAAGTGCCGGGCTTGGAGCGGCGCGACGGCCGGTGGGTGCACGCCGGCGAGTTCTCCGGCGCCGGCGGTCGGCATGGGCGCCACTCGGACGACTTCGCGCCGCTGTGGGAGGAGATGACGGGGCTGTACCGCGCGCATCAAGGGGCGACGTGGTGACCCTCGTCGAAGCGGCGGTTCGCGACGCGCTTTCGCACGTGAAGGATCCCGAGATCCCGGTCTGCTCCATCACGGACCTCGGACTGGTCGAACACGTGGAGGTCGGCGACGACGCGATCGTCGTCACACTCTTGCCGACGTTCGTCGGCTGCCCGGCGCTCGATGCGATCCGCGAGGACGCCGAACGCGCGGTGCTCGAAGTCGCCCAGGGCCGCGACGTTCGCGTTGTGTACGTCTTCAACCCGCCCTGGACCACGGACCGAGTAACCGAAGCAGGACGCGAGGCATTGAAGTCGTTCGGTATCGCGCCCGCGGGAGGTCCGACACTGGTCCAACTCACTGCCCGCTGCCCGCACTGCGGCTCGCTCGCCACCCACGTCGAGTCGGACTTCGGGCCGACGCCGTGCCGTTCCATCCGATATTGCGACTCGTGTCGCAACCCGTTCGAGGGGTTCAAGCCGAAACACGCGGAGGTCTGACGAGATGGCGGAGCGAAACCTGTTCATCAACGGCGAGCTCGTCCCGGCCGAGGACGGCAAGGAATTCCCGGCGATCGACCCGTCCACGGGTGAGACCATCGCGATGGTCGCTCAGGCCGGTGCCGCCGACGCCGCGAAAGCCATCGCCGCCGCGCGCGCCGCGTTCGACGACGCGCGCTGGAGCGGGCTCGCGCCGGCGAAGCGCGCGGCGATCATGAACGCCGTTGCCGCCGGCCTCAAGGAGCGATCCGCCGAGCTCGCCGAGCTCGAGAGCCGCGACCAGGGCGGAACGATCCGCAAGACCAGAGGCGACGTGTCCAGCGCCGGCTTCACATTCCGAACCAACGCCGAGCTCGCGACGACCCTGCCGCTCGCCGCCGAGACGCTCCCGCTCACGCCGATGCCCCCGTCGCTCAACTACGTGCGGCACGAGCCGATCGGCGTATGCGGGCAGATCATCCCGTGGAACTTCCCGCTGTTGATGGCCGCATGGAAGATCGCCCCCGCGATCGGCGCGGGGAACACCGTCGTGCTGAAGCCGTCCGAGAACACGCCGCTCACCGCGCTGGCGCTCGCCGAGATCTGCAAGGCTGCGGGAGTACCGGACGGAGTGGTCAACGTGATCCCCGGCTTCGGGCCCGGCGCCGGTGAAACGCTGGTCTCGAGCATGGACGTCGACAAGGTCGCGTTCACCGGCTCGACGGCGACGGGACGGAGGATCCTGCAGCTCGCCTCGAGCAACATCAAGAAGGTGACCCTCGAGCTCGGAGGCAAGAGCGCGAACATCATCCTCGACGACGCCGACCTGTCTCTCGCGGTCGACGGCGCGCTCTACGGGATCTTCTTCAACAGCGGTCAGGTCTGCAACGCCGGTTCGCGCCTCCTCGTGCACTCGTCGCTCCACGACGAGGTCGTCGACCGTCTCGTCGCAAAGGCGGAGCGGATCAAGGTGGGTCCGGCGCTCGACAAGGCGACCGACATGGGGCCGATCATCTCCAAGACGCAGCTCGAGACCGTCGAGCGCTACGTCGGGATCGGGCAAGAGGAAGGCGCCAAGCTCGTGACCGGCGGAGAGCGGGTGAGCGTCGCGGGACATGAGAACGGCTTGTTCTATGCCCCGACGATCTTCACCGGCGTCACCAGCAACATGCGGATCGCGCAAGAAGAGATCTTCGGTCCGGTGCTGGTCGTGATCCCCTTCGGGTCCGACGACGAGGCCGTCGCGATCGCCAACGACTCCATCTACGGGCTCGCCGGCGGCGTCTGGTCCTCGGATCAGAACCGCGCGATGGGGGTCGCCGACCGGATCCGCACCGGAACGGTCTGGATCAACGACTACCACCTGATCAGCCCGAAGTATCCGTTCGGCGGGTACAAGCAGTCTGGGATCGGGCGCGAGCACGGCGTGCAAGGCTTCCTCGAGTACACGGAGACCAAGCACGTTCACGTCGACCTAACCGGCGACCGCTCCAAGCATCGCTGGTTCGACGTGGTCGTGCCCAAGGACACCCCGTAGTTAGGAGACTGCTTCTGGCTACCGGTGCGCCGGCGCAAACGTGGAGCACGCCGATGGAAGCGCTCCGGCTTTGCTTTCTGCCGACCACGCTGCGGCGGACGGTCCGGATCGCGCTCGTGGTGGGGACGCTCTTGTCGCTCATCAATCAGTCCGGAGTAATCTTCGGCGGCGACGCGACCCTCGTCACGTGGCTGAGGGTCGGAGCGAACTACCTGGTTCCGTTCTGCGTTTCGAGCCTCGGATTCCTGAGCGCAACGAGTAGGACCGCCGGATGACGCACTCGCACGCCGCAACCGCCGACGACACCCCACGCGACACGCTTTCGATCTTCTCCACACGCATCACCATCCTCACGATCGGCTGGCTCGTCGGCCTGGCCGGGGTGGCGTGGTGGTCCACCGTCAGGCAGGCGAACTCTATGTCGGACATGGTGTCGGGTCTCGGCCAGGTCGGAGCCCGCGCGCCGAACGACATGACCGTGCCCGTGTTCCTCGGGATGTGGGTCGCGATGATGGTGGCGATGATGTTCCCCACGATCGCGCCGTTCGTCCTCGCCCACCGCATGGTCGTCAAGAAGCGCGGCGGCGGAGAGATCCCGACGGTCGTCTTCGTGGGCGGGTACCTCGCCGTCTGGTCGCTGATCGGCGTCGTGCCGCTGATCGCGTTCCTCGCCTTCCGCGACGTGTCCGCCGATGCGGCCGACTCGCGATGGCTGCCGACCTTGGCCGGCGTGATCCTCGTGGTCGCCGGCGGATATCAGTTCACGCGATGGAAAGCCGTCTGCTTGAAGCATTGCCGCACGCCGCTCAGCTTCTTGATGACGCACGACTTCGGCGGCGGTGCGACGAGCGCGTTCAAGGCCGGCTTGAACCACGGCGCCTTCTGCTTGGGCTGCTGCTGGGCCCTCATGGCCGTTCTGGTAGTCGTCGGGCTGATGAACCTGGTCTGGATGGCGGCGATCGCGATCGTGTTCTTGCTGGAGAAGAACTGGAAGCACGGCGTTGCCCTGACCAAGATCGTCGGCGCCGGGCTGATCGGGCTCGGCCTAGCCGTGATCGTCTCGCCGGGGATCCTTCCGAACATCGCCGGAGCAGCCGGCGACGCGGGGGGTACGATGGGTGAGATGGGCGACCAGATGGGTGACAACATGAAGATGAGCGGCTGAGCGCGCCGAAAGGCGCCGAGGAGACGGATCCATGGCCGACACACAGACCAAGACCAAGTGGCACTACAAGGGGGATTATCTCGAGTTCTGCAGTTGCGCCTATGGGTGTCCGTGCAACTTCAACGGCTTCCCGACGCACGGATACTGCCGGGCGGTCGTCGCATACAAGCTGTCTGAGGGGAAATGCGGAGACGTCGACCTCGCGGGTGCGACGTTCGTCATGGCGGTTAATTGGCCGAAGGCGATCCACGAAGGCAATGGAACGGGAGCGGTCTTCTTCGACTCCTCGATGTCGCAGGAGCAACAGGAGGCCTTGGTAGGGATCCTCACGAACCAGCACGGCGGACTGCCGCACGAGATCTTCGCCGCCACGTTTACGAACATCCTCGGCCCGTTCGTAGAACCGATCGAGATCGAGCTCAACGGGACAAAGTCCAGTGTCAGGGTGGGGAACAAGATTTCCGCGGCCATGACCCCGCACACCAGTCCTGTCGAGCCCTATGAAGAGCAGGAAGTTCATCTCACGCTTCCCACAGGCTTCGTGTTTACGGATGCCGAGGCTGCACGCACGACCGGGCAGAAGGTCGACGTGGATGGTCTCCAGTTCGAGGACAAGGACTCCAACGCCTTCCATGCCAAGGTCGAGCATTCGAACGATACGCCCGCCCGGTCGGAAGGCGAGCGTGGACGGTCTCCAGCTCGACAGTAAAGGATTCACCACCATTTTCTTCGTGGGCGAGTAGCGCTCGAAACCACTCAGACGCCGACCGCGGGGCGGCTCATCGCGCCGCCCCGCTACACTTGCCCGCCGTGGACGGGTGCATCTTCTGCGCGATCGTCGAGGGGCGAAGCCCTTCTGCCAACGTCTACGAGGACGAACACACGATCGCGTTCATGGACATCAACCCCGCGCTCGACGGCCACACGCTCGTGATTCCGCGCGCGCACATCCGCGATCTGTGGGAGATCGGTGAAGACGACGCCGCCAAGGTGATGGCGGCCTCGGTACGCGTCGCGGCGCAGATCCGCAAGGCGCTCGAGCCCGACGGGATCAACATCATGCACGCCACCGGCGTGGTCGCGTTCCAAAGCGTGTTCCACTTCCATCTCCACCTGATCCCGCGCTACGCCGGCGATCCGATCAAGATGCCGTTCGTGCCGCGGCCCGGCGACCGGACGAAGATCGCCGCGATAGCGGACAAGATACGCGGCGCAGGCTGAGCCGGGCCCTACAGGAAGTCGGCGAGCGTGACGCCGGGGATGCGCGGCAGGTCGAGCGATCTCAGGATCCGTTGCCCGAACGCCGACCAGGTGAACAACGGCGCCCGTTCGCGGGCGAGCTCCCCCGTGCGCCGGGCCAAGTCGGAATCGCACATGCTCCGCATCGCCCGGTATATGGCCTCCTCGTCCAGGGGGTCCAGAAGGATCCCGCCGGGACCGACCGAGGTCTCCATGCCGCCGTTCTTCGTGGCGATGCAGGGCAGTCCCGCAGCGCCGGCTTCCAGGTACACGATCCCGAACGGTTCCATGAGCGAGGGCACGACGAAGCAGGTTGCGGCTGCGAACAAGCCTTCGATCTTCTCGCGGCCATCCGGCGTGGAGACGGCGACGTGGCCGTGCGTCGTGACGCCTTCCACGTCGATCAATGGATGACCGCCCACGACGTCGAGGTGCGCCTCGGGCACGTCATTGCGCACCCGAGTGAACGCCCGAACGACCGCGTCGCCGTTCTTACGCTTCCAATTACGTCCGATGAAGAGGAAGCGCGGCGTCGACCAGTCGCGATCGGGAGGCGGAGGGATGTCGGCATTGCGTCCCATGCCGACGACGCGGATCTTCCGGGCATCGATCCCGTGGTCTCGTACGAGCGAGTCTGCGACGAACCGGCTCGAAACGCAGACCGCGTACGCGCCCCTGTAGAGCGCGACCTGCTGGCGGACGACCCATTCGAGCTGGCGCTTCGTTGCGTGAGGATATCCGAAGCTAGGAGCCAGCTCGGGGCCGGCCTCGAGCAATTGGGCCGGAGAGATGTCGTGGAAGGTTACGTACCGTCCCCGCGTCACCGGTCCGTTCAGGTTCGGCAGGTGGACCCAACCGTCCATATGGGAAGGGGTGGTGACTCGGAGCATGAGATCGCTCAGGTGGGTGACGGCGCGCATCTCGGCCCGCCGCGTCCAGCCCTTCTCGCGGCCGGTCAGCTTCGCCAAGCGGTACACCAGCCGCGACATCGCCGGCCATGGGGTGGAGGATCGGTGGCCGGCGTAGACACCTAGCCCCCGGAGCTCGCTGATCAGTCCGTTCGAGACGCCGGACCACTGGCGGGGGTCCTCGGGATCGAACCAGGCGGAGACGACACCCACCCTTGGAAGCTCATTCGGGGTTTTGTGCGCTGACTCGCCGATCCGCGATCCGGGCGTGCTCACAGTTCGCGGATGCTATCACGACACGATTCGGCGTTTTCGGCCTATCCATAACGTCCAAGACCCCCACTCGTTGACCGGCCCGAGGGGTCCTCGCTACCGTTCCCGACGAGTGCTTTCACCGACTCCCCGATCCAGAGTCGCCTCGAGGAGGCTCCGCTGATCCCCCGCACCCGCACGCAGGCACGCACGCAAGGGCGCCTCCCGACGTTCCTCATCATCGGGGCCCCAAAGGCGGGAACGACGTCGTTGGCCGAGTACCTCAGTGAGCACCCGCAGGTTTTCGTCGCGCCGGAGAAAGAGATCAACTTCTTCGACCGCCATCATCGCCGCGGACCCGACTGGTACCGATCCAGATTCGCTGGCGCCGGCGACGCGAGGGGCGTCGGAGAGGCGTCGCCCGCCTACATGTACTTCGACGACGCCTTGGCGCGGATGGCGCATCTCGTCCCCGAAGCCAAGCTCGTCGCCATCCTGCGCGACCCGGTCGAGCGCCTGTACTCCGACTACTGGTATCGAGTGCCGCTCGGTGAGACCCGATCCTTCGCGGAGGTCGTGCGCCAAGAGATCGCGGAGGGCAAGCCCTTCCACAAGACGATGCGGATGGGGTATCTCGAGGTCGGCCGTTACGTCGACCATTTGCGCCGAGTCTGCGAGCACTTCCCCCGGGAATCGCTCTTGGTACTCCTGATGGACGATCTGCGGTCCGATCCGGCCGGTACGTTCGCGAGCCTGTGCCGGTTCGTCGGAGTCGACGACCGCTTCCGCCCTTCGTCCCTCGGACGACCGACGAACGAGGCCTACTCCTTGCGCTGGCCGGCGCTCCGACGGACCATGTGGCGCCTCCGGCTCGGCAAGCGCGCGAGGTGGCTTGCGAAGCGGCTCGACGATCTCAACCGCGTTCCGCTGGACAAGCCGCCCATGGATCCGGCGCTGCGTGCGGAGCTGAAGGCTTGGTACGCAAACGACAACGCGGAACTGGCGGACTGGCTCGGCCGCGATCTATCCGCCTGGTCGTCCTGAGCGCCGCTTTACCGGTTCCAGCTCGACAAGTCGCGTCCCAGCCATCTGGCGAGCTCCTCGTTGTACGGACGGAAATACTCGACGAGCGCGGACCGGGCTTCGGGTGACAGAACCGTATCCGGCGGGGCACCGACACGCCGACGGAGGGCCGGCGGAAGGACCTTGGCCGCTCCGCGCTTGAGCCTACGGTTGAGCGGAGGAACCGCCGGCTCCTGGGGCTCGCGTGAGCCGGCACGCTTGATGATCGCCGGGTCTGTATCGAATGGATCGAACTTCTCGCCGACGACCGCCGGCAAGACGTCGTCGTCGACGCCGAGGAAACGGCACACGGATGCGAAGAACGGCGCCGGCTCTGCCTTAAGGTCGTCGAAGAGGCTCACGTGGATCCTTGAACGGTCGTAGAACCGCGTCAACACCTGGAGCTGCTCGAGATAGCGTCCGCGAGCGAGCATCCCTTTCGAGCGCCAGTCCGACGGGTCGCTCGCGCGCTCGTCGTCGATGGCCTCGGCGAACGGACGGACCTCGTCCCCTCGGGTCACGCTGTGCCGATAGTGGGACCACGCCCGATCGACCGGATGGCGCAGAACGGCGATCAGCCGAGCATCGGGCACGACCGAGGCCATGCGTTCGACCCAGTGCTCGATGACCATGTAGTTCGGCGTGGCTTCGCCGAGCACCGCATCCTCGGGCGCGCCGGCGAACAGAGAGCCGTACCAGTCGACCCCGCGGCTCCAGAGCGTGTCGAAGAAATGAAGCTCCTTCTGCTCCGGCACGAAGACCTGCGGGTGGGCGCGGAGCCATGCGGCGAGTGAGGTCGTACCCGCCTTCATCGCGCCGACGATGACGAAATCGGGCATGCGGCCGGGCCGATCGTTGTCGGGCATCGCTACATGATGGGGGGAGTCATCGACGATTGCACGACCCATGCCGCGCCGGTCATGAGGCGGTCTCCGCGAGGGCTCTCAGCTTCCCCACACTCTTGCGGAGCACCCGCTCGATCGGCCGCTTGAGGATGAGACCACCGAGCTCCCCGAGCGGGCCCAGCGGCGGATCCAGCTCTTCCGCCCACTCGAACCAGGTACCGGTGTCGGTCGGCACGAGCTCGAACCAGGCGAGGCCGCGGATCGGCCAGCCGTGATGCATCACGGCGATGAGCTGCTCCTCCTCCCAACGGACGACCTCCATCACGTCGACGAGCTTGATGCCGGCGATGGTCGTAACGGCGCGGATCCTGGTCCCGACGCCGGCTCGCTGTTCGGAAACCACGTCGACCGTCGTCGCGTCGACCATCCAGGCGGCGGATCCCTCCCAATCGGCCAGCAGATCCCACACACGCGACGGTTCGGCTCGGATCCGTGTGGCGACGCGGAAGAAAGCCACGCGCACTACGCGCGAGCGGCCGCCGCGGCGCGCCGGCTTGGGGCCGTCTCCCGTGCCAGCACGGCGGCGATGAACGCCAGCGCCCCCACCACTCCGATCGCGACGAACGCGGGCCCGTAGCCGAAATGCTCCGCGACCAGCCCCACCACGATCGGACCGATGAGCGCGCCCACGTCGCCGGCCGTGCGGTAGCCGGCAACGGCGACGCCGCGCGCATCGGGCGGCGCAACGTCGCCCACGATCGACGTCGGGCCCGGCCGCGAGTACCCGTTCGCGAAGCCCAGCAGAGCCAGCAGCACGATGAGCACCACGGCGCTCCGAACCGTGCCGAGCAGCGCGCAGATCACCGCGGTTACGGCGAGCGAAGGAACCATCGTCACCTTGCGCCCAAGGCGGTCGGAGACGCTGCCCGCGTGCCAGATCACGATGAGGCTCGCAAGGGATAGGACCGTGAACGGCAGGCCGACCCCACCGTCGTCCCGCGCCAGCACGTCCACCCAAAAGCCCGGGATGAGCGTCTGCAGTCCGCCGGTCACGTAGAAGCCCGCGGCGCTGCCGACCAGCGCCGCGCGGTACGCCGAGTCCGAGAACAGAGGGCGGAGTCGGGTCCACGCGCGCACCGACGGCGCCGGGACCGATACCGCCTCGATCTCCGGTCCTCGGTCGAGAGCGTCTGGGGGAACGGCGACGCGGCTCATCACGCGCAGCACCAGCGGCGCGCAAGCGAGGCAGATCCCGCCGTACACGAACAGCGGAGTGCGGAGATCTGTCGCCGCCGCGAGGATGCCGCCGAACACCGGCCCGAGCAAGAACCCGATCCCGAGCACGGCCTGGAACACGCTCATCGCCCGGCCCCGCTCCTCCGCCGACACCATCCCGATCAGGTGAGCCATCAGCGCACCCAGGAAGAACGCCGAGCCTACGCCGCCGAGCCCGCGCAGGACCACGAGCGCGGGATAGTTCGGCGCAGCGCCGGCGAGGATCGAGGAAAGCCCTACGATCCCAGCCCCGAGCGCCGCCATGACCCGCTCGCCGTGCCGGTCGATCAGGTTCCCGGCAACGAAGTCCGCCGCAAGGCGAGTCGCTGCGAAGACGGTGAGCAGCAATCCCACGCCCGCTTCGCCCACGCCGAACTGCTTCGCGAACAACGGAAGCGTCGGAACGATGAGGCCGAAGCCGAACATGATGAGGAGCGATACGCCGATGACGGCTCTGAACTCCGCGGATTTGAGCGGAGAGTTTTCGATCGCACGCGAACGCAGATTTCCGAGCGCCATGGGCCCGGCCATCCTAGCCGACCTCCGGGAGGCACCTCCCGGCCGCGCCCGGGTCTACGACCAGGCCGCGATCGCGAGCACGCCGGGCCCGGTGTGAGCGCCCATCAGCGGCGTGAACTCGGTGAGCAGGGTCTCCGCGCAGTCGAGCTCGCCGGTGATCCGCGCGAGCAGCGCCTCGGCTTCGTCGGGGACGGCGGCGTGCGCGACCGCGCAGTGGAGCGGCCCTCGTGCGGCTAAGGGCCGCGTCTCGTCGAGGATGCGCTCGATCGCCCGGGCGCGCGAGCGAGGCCGCCCGAGCTGCTCGATCTTGCCGCCTCGGAGGGCGAAAACCGGTTTGATGTTCAGGGCCGTCCCCGCGTACGCAAGTAGCGCATGGACGCGGCCCGAGCGTCGGAGGAACTCGAACGTGTTGATGGTGGCCGCGAGCTGGGTCCGGCCCGCGACCTCCTCCGTGCGAACTGCCACTTCGTCCAGCCCCGCGTCCGCCGCGGCGAGCCGCGCGGCCTCGAGGGCCGCCCATCCCTCGCCCATCGACGCGCTCTTCGAGTCGACGACCTTGACCCGGCCGCCGAGTTCGATCGCCGCGACGCGTGCCGCGTCGAACGAGACGCTAACGAACGACGCGACGGTCACGCACACGACGCCTTCCGCATGTTCGAGCGCTCGCTCGAACACCTCCCGGTAGTCGCCGGCCGACGGCGCCGCCGTCGAGACGGGAACCTCTTCTCGTTGGAGCTTGGCGTAGAACTCGGTGCGAGGAAGGTCGACGCCGTCTTGATAGACGCTCTCGCCGAACTTCAGGTACATCGGCACGACCGAGATGCCGTGCTCGGCCGCCATCTCGGGCGGCAGGTTGGCCGCGCTGTCGGTGACGACCGCGGTCTTCATGGTCCCTCCCGAAACCTCGTTCCGGCCCGAGGTTCGACCGGATATACCACAGGCCCTCGGCCCCTACAATGCGACGGCCTCGCCGGATCGCCGTCGTTCCGCGACCGATAGGATGGTTGGGTGGCGATACGCGCGAATGAAACGGCGAACCATCTCTGCTTGGCCATGCCCGGCGGAAAGTCGTGCACACGAGCCGCGTTGCAGGGCAAGCCCTACTGCGCCGAGCATCTCGGACCGCTTCGCGGTCGCAAACCGCGCGACGCTCGCGAGTTCATGGAGGAGTGGCACGAAGCCGCGGAGACCGCCATCGGACGGCGCATGCGCGGCGACGGCCCCGCGCGCGACGACCACGATCCCGAGCTCGTCAAGGCGGTCATGCCGCTGGCGCTCCCCCTCTACTCGCTGTACTGGCGATGCGAGGTCCACGGCATCGAGAACGTCCCGACGGAAGGTCCCGCCATCCTCGCGGCCAACCACTCGGGCACGATCCCGATCGACGGGGCGATGCTAAAGATCGCGACGCTGAAGGAACACGGACGCAACCCGTGGCTCCTCGCCGCCGACCTGGTGTTCAAGATCCCGTTCTTCCGCGACATCGTCCGCATCGCCGGCAACGCGCGCGCCGACCGTTCCGAGACCGTGGCTTTGCTTCGCCGCGACGAGCTCATCGGCGTGTTCCCCGAAGGATTCAAGGGGATCGGCAAAGGGTGGAAGAAGCGGTATCAGCTCCAGCGGTTCGGTCGCGGCGGGCTCGTCGAGGTGGCCATGGAGGTGGGAGCCCCGATCATCCCGGTCGCGATCATCGGGGCCGAAGAGGCGTTCCCTATGATCGCCGACCTCAAGACGCTCGCGAGACGCTTCGGGCTTCCCTACTTCCCGATCACTCCGACGTTCCCGCTGCTGGGCCCACTCGGCGCGATACCGCTGCCGTCGAAATGGATGATCATCTTCGGCGAGCCGATCCCTACGGCGCCGTTCGGCCCCGAGAGTGTCGACGTTACGCAGCTCGTGCTCGAGATCACCGACCAGACGCGGCAGGCGGTCCAGGCGCTCTTGGTCGAGTATCTGCCGAAGCGGCGCAGCGCGTTCCTGTAACGCCTGACCTCTTCCGACCTCGGGCGAAAATATGCCCGAAAGGACGGACCAGAACTCTGCGCCTCGTTGTCTCATGGGTGAAGTCGATCGGCCCAGCGCGCGGGTCGCCCGGCCACAAACACGTCACCCCCACGAAGGAGCTTCAGATGCGCAGATGGATCCTGCTTTCGCTCGCCTCCGCATTGGTTCTCGCCATCGGCGCCCCAGCGCAGGCGGCGAAGCCCACGAAAACGACGTACGACGCTGTAAGCGCGAATGCCTTTTGGACCACCGAGGAACAGCTCTCACCCACCACGGTCCAACGGACGACCTGGTACGTCGGCGTGTATCAGTCGACCGACGGAACTTTCTCCGACCTGTACGTCGACACATCAACCTGCACGCAAGGGCCTCGCGGCGAGAACTGCACTTACGAGTACATGAGCGGTTACAGCGACCTGTCGGACGCCGTGTTCACGATCGACGGAGAGAACCTGACTGTTGCGCACCTCGAGGAGACGTACCTGCTCGAGTCATGGGATAAGGACGGCATCCCTTCCGAGTCGTTCCCGGCAACGATCGTCGCCGATTGGGCAGGCGTCGGAGAGATCGAGCGCAACAGCGGAAAATCTTCCTATTGCGACAAGTACTTCTGCTACAAGAGCACGTTCGAAGATGCGTTCAGATCCGCCGAGGCAGTGGGAACCGTGAACGGTGAGGATCTCGGCGAGACCTACGATGCCTATCTGTCCTCGTATCATTCAGAGTCGATGGAGTGGCAGAAGTAAGCAGGTACGACCGAGAGGGACCCGGCTCGTCGGAGCCGGGTCCCTCCGTCTACTGGGACTGGAAGTACGTGAAGACCTGACGGTAGAGGTCGCGTGCGTGCTCGGGGATCTCGCCGGGCTCTCCGAGAAGCTTCGTTCCCATGTAGATCAAGCCTGCTCGCTCCACCCGCGCGGTGTTCAGCAGTGCGTGGTCGATGTCCCGGCCGACGGCGACCATCCCGTGCGATGCGATGAACGCCGCGTTGTGCTCGCCGAGCGCGTCGGCGACCTGGTCGGCGATCTCCTGGGTTCCCGACATCCCCCATTCGGCGACGCGCACTTCTTCGCCGATGTAGACGCCGAACTCGTCGAGGAACGCGGGGAGAGGCTTGCGTGCCGCGGCGAACATGCTGCCGACGATCGGATGCGAATGGATCACCGCTCCGATGTTCTCACGTCGCTTGTAACACTCGAGATGAACCTTGTGCTCGACCGAAGCGACCTTCTCTCCTTCGAGCACGTTGCCCTCGAGGTCCATGAGCACGACGTCGTCCGGCGTGATCTCCATGTAGGGCACCGACGACGGCGTGATGAGCGCGCCATCCGGCACGCGCATGCTGACGTTCCCGGACGTTCCTTCGGTGAAGCCGCGCTGGAGCATCTGCCGGCCCCCGGCGACGACCTTCTCGCGCTCCTCCGGATAGCGCATGCCGCCTATCCGAGGTCTGAGACGCGCGCCACGGTCTGCTCGAAGCGCGCGCGCTGCTCGACCCAGGTCGCGTACATGCCTTCGTAGATCGCCGTCCACTCGGGCTCCGGCTGGACGATGTCGCCGCGGTCGTGCATGACTCCGGCGGCCTCGGCGACCGAACCGAATGCGCCCGCGGCCGCCGCCCCGACGATGCAACCGCCGAGCCCGCTCGCCTGGGCCTCGCGAGCCCGGCGGATGGGCCGGCCGAGCACGCTCGCGAGGATCCGGCCGAACGTCTGACTGCGCGCGACGCCGCCGCAGAGGACGACTTCGGAGGCGGGACCGCCCACCTCGGCGAGCCATTCCATCCCATGGCGCGCGCCGTAGGCGATGCCCTCGAGGACAGCCCGCGCGACGTCGGCGGGTTGCCGGCCTAGCGCCATCAAGGGGATCGGGAACAGCAGCCCGCCCGTCCTCATCATCGGGTAATCGCCCATGCGCGTGGGGCCGGTGTCGATCGAGGTAACGCCGCCCGCCCCCGGCTCCGCGGATGCGGCCGTTTCGTCGAGCCACAGGTGGCCGCCGGGATGTCCCAGCAGGTTCAGGTACCAGTCGAGCGCCGGTCCGGCTTCGCCGCAGTGGGCTTCGAGCAGGTACCGGCTGGGGACCGCGTGCGGTGAGGTCCAGAGACGCCGCTCGTTGTCGATGATCGGGCTATCGACGACCAGCGTGACCGGCATCGTCGTCCCGGCGACGATCGCGACCGTCCCCGGCTCGGTCGCACCGAGGCCGAGCGCCGCGGTCTGAGTGTCGCCGCCGGCCGGCACGACGGGGGTGCCCGCGTGGAGGCCGAATTCGCGGGCGGCGGCCTCTGTGATCGTTCCGACGGTCGTCGCGACCCGTTGCAGATCCGGCAGGATCTTCCGCGGCGTCGACAACGCGTCGCACAGCGCGTCGCTCCACGAGCCGCGCGTGACGTCGTACGCAAGCATCTCGGCTGCCTGTGTCGGCTCGGTCGCCGTCACGGAGCCGCCGGTGAGTCGCCACGTCGCCCAGTCGCTGAACGCCAACGCTTTCGCGATGCGGTCGGCGAGAGCCGGCGCGTTGTTCCGGAACCACGCGAGGCGCGCCGGAAGGTAGAGGAAGACCGGCAGCCGGCCGGCGAGTCGATACACGAGCTCTCCGTGCGAGCGCTCGAGCGCGATGCCCTCGCGCACCCCCCGTGCGTCGGAGTTCGGGCCCGCCGACAGAACCTCGCCCTTCGCGTCGAGGAAGACAACGCCGGTTCGCTGGCTCGTCACCGCGATAGCGGCGATCGCATCCGGCCGCGCGAGGCTGGTTCGCACCGCCTCCCGGCTCGCGGATGCGAGAGCGGCCCAGACGAGATCGGTGTCGAGCTCCTGGAATCCGTTCGCGTCGATCCGGTACTTCCATGCCCGCGTCGCCGCCCCGACCCTGCGGCCGGAGGTGTCGGCGATCACGGCGCGGCCGCCGCTCGTCCCGATGTCGAGCGCGAGGACGAGGCTCAAGGCGCCCCCCGTCCCGCGAACGCGGCGAGTGCGTCCGGGTTCACGACGTTGACCGGCTCGCCGCCCTCGATCAAGGAGCGGATCCCCTCCGCGACCAGGGTCGTCATCCTCTCCTCGGTCTCCTCTGTGGCGCCCCCGATATGGGGCGTGAGCACCAGATCCGGCATCCCGAGGAGAGTGTGGTCGGCCGCCAGGAACTCATTCGGGAAGTGGTCGAATGCAGCGCCGGCGATCCGGCCCGACCGCAAGGCCTCGAGCAGCGGCTCCTCCTCTGCGATGCCGAACCGAGCCGTGTTCACGAACAACGCGCCGGGCTTGATCTTGGCGATCTCCTCCGAGCCGAGCAGCCCCCGGGTCGAGTCGTTCAGCGGCGCGTGGACGCTGACGACGTCGGAAGCGGCGAGCATCTCCTCGAGGCTCGCCGGCTCGGCTCCCGCCTCGCGGACCGCGTCGTGATCGGCGAACGGATCGGCGGCCAGCACGCGAGCGCCGAGCGCCGACAGCCGGCGCGCCACCGCCTTGCCGACGGCGCCGCAACCGACGAGACCGACGGTGAGCGAGTGGATCTCGCGGCCGCGGAACCGCTGGTACGCGATGCGTCCTTCGTGGATCCAGTGTCCGGCGCGAACGTCGTTGTCGGCGCGCACGATCCCGCGCACGAGCGCGTAGATGAGTCCGAGCGTCAGGTCGGCGACCGCCTCGGCGTTCCGGCCGGGCGCGTGCACGATCGGCACGCCCGCTCGGGTCGCGGCGTCGATATCGATGTTGACGGGATCGGCACGGCAGCTCGCGACGATGCGGATCGCGGGACGCGCCTCGAAGAGCGTTCCGGGGACGTGGTCGGCCTCGACGATCAGGATCTCGACGCCGGCGGTACGGGCGATCAGATCGTCGGCGCTGTGGAGCTTGATCGGAACGTACTCACTCCACGGATCGATCTCGATCTCTCCAAGCGCACGCAGGGCCTCCAGGCCGGGGCCGCGCAGGGGTGCCAGTGAGAGGAGCCGCATCGGAAGTGCGGGGAGTTTACCCTGACGTGCCCTGTTGCTTCCCCTCAGGTCCGGTGCCCGGCCGGTCCGGCGTCGCTTCGACCTCCGGAGCCTCCGCTGCGGCCTCGAACCGTTCGTCGTCGTCCTCGAACGCCTCGCCCGGCACGATCCCATACCGAGCGCGGAACACGACGACCTTGAGATGGAGGAGGTCTTCCACGATCCGGGCCTCCTCATCGACGGCCGCCTGACGGTTGCCACCCCAGTCGCGCTCCATGACGATCCTCCCCTCGCGGTCGAGGATCCGGACCACGTCGTGGGAGCCCTCCGGGATGGGGTACCCGAGCTCCGCGGCCTGCTCGGCGATCCGCCGCAGCTTGCGACGGCTCGTCTTCACCCCGGTCGAGTCGCGCTCGACCCGGTAATGCAGCGCCGCCCAGTCTTCTTCCGGCTTTGGTGAGTCCATCGCCGAAAAGCGTACCCGAGCCGCCCGGGGCCCAACGTGGGTCGGGGGTGGGCGCGGCCCTTGCCGTGCCGCGCCCACCCCCTCAGGTATCCTCACCGGCTGAGGCGACCCCACGACGTGCGAAAACTCAGAAGGATCCTCCGGATCTCCGCGCTGGTACTCGTCGTGATCCTTGTGACCGGCGGCGCGTACTTCGGCTACCTATTGACCAGCAACAGCTACCCCCGCACCGAGGCGGACGGCTGGCTGCGCCTGAAGGATCTTCCCAGGCCGCGAGGCGAGGCGGGCTCGACGTTCGCGCTTCCCGGCCCCCCGGGGACGCCGGATATCTGCCCGGACGGGCCGTGCGAGCCGCAATTCTTCGTTGTCGGCGGTCTGGCGGGCCCGCTCGCGAAGACCGTGGCCGACGTCGATATCCTCGACGCCAAGAACGGCGTCTGGCGCCAGGGTCCGGCACTGCCGGACGCGCGTCATCACCCTGCCGCCGCGTCCATCGGCGGAGCCGTCTACGTGACCGGCGGTTCCAAGAAAGCGACGAACTGGGCACCCGAACGCCAGATGTGGGTGCTCGGGCCGGGCTCGGATACCTGGGACCCGCTCCCGGCGATGCCCGAAGGCCGGATGGGTCACGCGATGCTCCCCGTGGCCGGCAAGCTCTACGTGATCGGCGGCCGGGGAGGCTCCAACGTCCTGGTGTACGACCTCGAGCAAGGATGGAGCGAGCGCGCCCCCTTGCCCGGCCCGCGCGACCATCTTGCCGCCGTCGAGTACCAGGGCAAGATCTACGCGATCGGCGGCCGTGACGACAAGGTACGGACGCGAGTCGACATCTACGACATCGCCGCGGACTCTTGGGCCGAAGGGCCGGAGCTACCGGCGCCGACGAGCGGGATGGCTGCTGAGGTTCTGAAGGACGGGCGCCTCCACGTCGTGGGCGGTGAGGACCCCGGAACGCTCGGCGGCGGGGTCGTCGACGCCCATTACGTTCTCGATCCGCAGACGAACACGTGGAGCAGCGCCCCCAAAGCACTCCTCGCCGTGCACGGCGCAGCGTACGACCAGGTGGCAGGGATCCTGCTCATCTCCGGCGGCGCGCGGCGGCAGGGTGCGTTCTCTCCGATCGCGTGGACCGGGGTCACGCAGCGCTTCGAGCCGCAAGGCGTCGGCGCGCCGACATCGACGGCGAGCCCGAGCCCCAGCCCGACCGGAGCCACGACAGGCCCATCGCCGAGCCCGACCGACTCGTTACCCGGCTAGCGGAGGGCCACAGGGGCTGGCATGGATCAGACCATCGTCTTCGGGGACGGCACGCTGAACGTCACGCTTCCCGACCGAAGCCACGTCGTTTCGCCGGGCCTGTCGATACCGCTCGAGCCGGTGCAAGATCTCGCGGCCGCGGTGACCGAGGCGCTGAGGAAACCCGAGGATCTGCCACCGCTGCGCGAGCTCGCGCGCGGGAAGCGGCGCGTGACGGTCGCCTTCGACGACGCGACGGTGCCCTGTTACGCGCCGGTCTGGTCGATCGCGATCCCGCTGGTGCTCGCCGAGCTCGAGGCCGGCGGCGTTCGCCGCGAGGACGTCACGCTCCTCTGCGCCAACGCGCTCCACCGCAAGTTCACGCACGAGGAGCTCGCGACCCTCATCGGTCCCGATCTCGTGAGCGAGTTCGGCGACCGGCTCGTCTGTCACGATGCAGAAGATCCGGAGATGATCGAGCATCTCGGCACGACACCGAACGGATATCACGTCGAGCTGTCGCGGCACGTGACCGACGCGGATCTATGCGTCTACGTGAACTGCTCAACCGTGCGCGGGTTCTCCGGCGGCTGGAAGTCGATCTGCGTGGGGCTTTCCACATACCGGTCCATCCGCCACCACCACAACCCCGACGATATGTCGATGTCCACTGAACGGAACCGCATGCACGAGATGCTCGACGAGATGGGCGAGCTCGTAACGGAGCGGCTCGGCGTAGACCGGATCTTCAAGCTCGAGACCATCCTGGCCAACCCGCTCCAGGTCGCGGCGATCCGCGCCGGAACCGTCGACGGTACGCGCCGGATCGCGCTCGAGACCATCCGCACGCACATGCCTCCGCGCCGGACGCTGCTCGAGGAGAAGGTGGACGTCGTCGTGTACGGCGTTCCGGAGTGGAGCCCCTACGCCGCCTTCTCGTACCTCAACCCGATCTTGACGCTCATCTCGACGGGTCTCGGCTACCTGGGTGGCATGATCGAAGCGCTCGGCAAGCCCGGCTGTTCGGTGATCCTGGCGACACCGTGTCGCGACCGCTGGGACGACGTTCACCACCCGTCGTATCGCGAGGTATGGGAGCGGGTCCTGCCGGAAACGCGCGACCCGTACCGGGCGAGCGAGCTGTTCGAGACCGAGTACGCCACGCGAGCCGACTACATAGAGCGGTATCGGTTCGGTTACGGCTTCCACCCCGTGCACGCGATCATGGCGCTCTTCCCCCTGAAGCGTTTGCGGCACGCCGGCCGCGTCTTCGTCGCAGGCGCCGAGAACCCGTCGCTCGTATCGCACGCGGGCTTCATCCCGGCCGGGTCCGTCGAGGAGGCGCTCGGCGCGGCGTTCGAGATCCACGGTTCGGACGCCGACGTTGCGCTCGTTCCCTATCCCCCGGCCTTCAACCGCCGGCTCTAGGCGAAGAACGCGTCGATCGCGCCCTGGTTCTCGGCGAAGACCCACACTTCCGCCGCCTTGCCCTCGAAGATCTTGAAGACGGCGACGCCGTCGTCTTCCAGGACACGACCGTCTCGTTCCGCCTTCAGTGTCGTGAGCACGATGACGTGGTCCTCGCTCGTGAGGATATCGCGCGCCGAGATCGAAATGGTTCCCCCCGTCGACTGCCCCAGGCGCGCGAGGAGAGCGAACAGCTCTTGGTGTCCCGTATAGACGCCGGCCAGCGGGCTCGAGCCGCCCACGTGCCAGAGCACGTCGGGGTCGATCAACCCGGCGACGGTCTCGAGGTCGCCGGCGACGAACGCGTCGTATCCGGCGCGGACGAGCGCCTCGTTCTGGTGCATGCTCCCCCCTCGTCCCGGTCCCCACGGGCGACCCTACGCCCGGGGGCCGAGCCCGCACAAGGGGAGCCGGCTGCTCCAGAAAAAGCGAGAGCGCCGCGGCGCTGGGGGACACCGCGACGCACCCCGCCTAAACCTCTTCGCTAGTTGCTCTTACCTGTGCCCTTGTTTCCGGGGCCCGGCGCGTCTCCGCTGTTCCCCGGCGGCGTCGTCGGCGGTCCTCCGCCCGGGTTGCCCTGCGACTTGTCTCTGCCTTGCTGGACGTTCGCCTTGGCTTTCTCCGCGTTGTCGATGGCCTTCTGGATCGCGTTCTTGGCCTGATCGGGGACCTTGGCGAGAACCTCGTTCAAAACCGAGATGTGCTTGGAGATCATCTCTTGCACGTGAGCGAGGAGGGCGTCGGAGTCCTTGCCGAGTGCGATCGCGTGGAGCGCATCGAGCTCGGCGCCGTCGAGCGCGTCCTCGAGCCCCTCGACCGCCTCGGACGGATCGCCGCCGGCCGCGATCAAAGCCTCGACCTCAGACAGTCGGATCGACGCGTGCTGCAGCTGAAGAGCGATCCGCCCGACGGGGTCGCGATGCATCGCAAGGGAGATCCGCTCGGCTGCGCGCTTGACCCCGTACAGCGCGTCGCCGGGGAGCGCGGACGCCGAGGCGGCGACTGCGCTTCCCGCCCCCAGCACGAGCGCGATCCCGGCCACGAGCGAGATCGCTCCCATCCGGAGGCCACGGTGGCCGACCGCAGGCACGATCACGTCGTTGCTCGCGCGGTCGGTCCGTAGCGCTCCCAGATGATCGTGAGCGACCTCGCTCGTAACCGACCGGGTGAGTGTTGACCGAGCGGCCCGCGCCGGGTGGAGGAGCGGCGCCAGGTCGCCCTTGGCCAGGGCTTCCTCGCCTGCAGTCAGGCGGTCGAGGAGCCGGTCCAGGTCGTCGCGAAGCGATCGGTTTCCCATCTCTTCAGCTAAAGCGTCGGAGGGGGCCGATCGGTTGCGTCCTCCTCCAGATCTCGCAACGCTCGGGTGAGGCTGCTCAGGGCCCGATGCTGGAGGGCTTTGACGGTTCCGATGCGTTTGTCCAGCGCCTCGGCGATCTCCCTCGCGGTCAGACCTGCTCCCAGACGAAGCACCAGCACCCTCCGCTGCTGCTCGGGCAGGCCCTCGATCGCTTTCCAGACCCGCTCAACCGCCACGCCGGCGATGGCTCGCTCCTCGGTTCCCAGGATCTCCGCAACGCCCTCGGCCTCCTCGAGACTCTCCTCCCGCCTTCGAGCCAGCCGCCTGGCCAGGTCGACGGCCCGGTTGTGGGCGATCCGGAACAGCCAGCCCTTGAAGGCGGAGGCGTCCCCGGTGAACCCACGGATCCCCCGCATCGCCTCGAGGAAGACCTGTCCCGTGAGATCCTCGGCATCCTCACGACGTCGGGTCTGGGTGATCAGGTACGAAAAGACGGGCCCGGACAGGATCCGATAGATCTCGTCGAAGGCCCGCCCGTCACCGGACCTGGCCCGTGCGACGGCCTCCTCCAGGATGGCGGAACGCTCGCCCTCAGGCCCCCCAAGCTCTACAGGCATCCGCACCAACTTAACGTCGGTTGCGGCCGTGGCCGGATGAACCCGGGAAAGGAGTTCTTCAGCCTTCGAGGGCGCCGACCGCTTCCCGCAGTGCGGAAAGGGTGCGGGACAGGATGCGCGAGACGTGCATCTGGGATATCCCGAGCTTGTCGGCGATCTGGCTCTGGGTGAGCCCGCGGAAGAATCTGAAGTAGAGGATCTGCCGCTCCCGCTCCGGCAGGCGTTCGAGGTGCGGAGCGACGCTGGCCCACCCCTCGAGAAGCTCGTACGTGTCGTCCTCCGCGCCGAGCCGTGCGGCGGACGTCTGGCCGTCATCGTCGGTCGGCGCGTCGAGCGAGCCGATCGAGTGCGCATGGATGGCGTCCATCCCTTCGAGCACGTCGTCCTCGCTGAGACCGGAACGTGTCGCGATCTCCGGCACGGTCGGCGAGCGGCCCAATTCCTGCGAAAGCTCCCCAACGACGCGGGAGAGCTGAAGTCCGATCTCCTGAAGCCGTCTGGGGACCCGGAGCGCCCACCCCTTGTCCCGGAAGTGGCGCTTGAGCTCACCGATGATCGTCGGCGTCGCATAGGTCGAGAACTTCACACCGCGCTCCGTGTCGAAACGCTCGATGGCCTTGAGCAGACCGATGCTCGCCACCTGGACGAGATCGTCCACCGGCTCTCCCCGTCCGGCGAACCGATGCGCCAGATACTCGACGAGCGGGTAATGGAGCAGCACGAGCTCGTCGCGCGCCGACGGATCCTTCGTCAAGCGGGCGAACAGCTCGTCGGAACGCTGCTCGTCGATGAGACGATCCTCTTCGGAGCTGGCCATTACGCTCTGCTCGCCTCCGTTCGCCGTTTCCACAACCGAAGCGCCGGCCCGGAGTCGAGCCGCTCGAAGCGCGCCTCGTCGGCCAAGGCGGACAGCACCTGCCAGGTGAGCGTGCGTTCGGCGCCCTCCGGAGGCCAGACGGCCGTCGAGATGTCCGCATCGGTGGAGGCGATCAACTCGAGGGCGCCCTCCTCGGTCAGGATGATCCGAAGCGTCAAGCTCGTCGCCGGCGCCGCGAACGCGAGGAGCTGTGCGCTCGCTTCATCCACGGCGAGTCGCATGTCGTCGATCGAGTCGAAGGTGAAGTCCGCTCGGGCAGCGATGGCGGCGATCACCGAACGAAGCACGTGGATGAAGTCCGCCCGCGCTGGAACGGACACCGTTACTTCAGTCATCTTGTCCTCGCTCTCACTGACGCGGCTTGCGAGCGTACCGAGCCATCCTTCCCCAGGATACGCGGATGTATCCTAGGTTTGATCGGTTTGCTCGCCCCGCTTCATGGGTAGGACGCCCGCTCGGGAGGTGATCAGCATCGACATCAAAGTGGAAACGCGGAAGTCAGGAGAATGGGCTGTGGTCGACGTCGAAGGTGAGGTAGACGTCTTCACCGCCCCGAAACTCCGGGAGCAGATCATCGCCCTCCTCACCGGAGGCAGCTCTCGGATCGTCGTGAATCTGGAGAAGGTCGGATTCATGGATTCCACAGGCTTGGGAGTGCTCGTAGGCGGCCTGAAGCGCGTCAAAGAGAAAGAGGGAACGCTCGCACTCGCGGGCGCACACGGCACGGTGCTTCGCGTGCTGAATGTGACCGGGCTGAACTCGGTGTTCCCTCTGCACGACACCGTTGATCAAGCGATCGGTTCGTAGTCGTTCCGCTTATCTACCTGGGGTTTCAGCTCGGAACGGTACGGGTACCTCTTCATAGGGTTTCGCCGACGCGTTTCCCGTATCGAGTTGGGAGGTGTCCCGCCGTGGACGACTACAACACGAATGGTAATGGCAACGGGAACATGAATAACGGCAACGGCAGCAGCACCAGTGGCCGCGCCGAGATGAGCGAGAGCGAACAGAACAAGATGAGCCGGGCGGAAGCCGGGCGCAAGGGTGGGCTATCGACGAAGCAGCGTTACGGAGGCGACCACTTCAGCCGAATCGGACGGCTCGGCGGTAAGAAGGGCGGCGAGTCGACGAAGCGCCGCTACGGCGTCGAGTTCTATCAGCGGATCGGCCGCAAGGGCGGATCTAGCTAACGGATCGCAGCGATCTCGCTCGGGTCAGCGACCCTTGAAGTCCGGGTCTCGTTTCTCTGCAAACGCGCGAACGCCTTCGGCGAAGTCGTGGGTCTGACTCATCAGGGCTTGCGCCGTCGCTTCCTCGTCGAGCCCTGTTCCCAGATCCGTCTCGAGGGCTCGGTTGAGGAGCGCTTTGGACGCACCGATCGAGCGCGTGGGACCTCGCGCCAACCGTTCGGCCCATTCGCGGGTCGCCTTCTCCAGCTCTTCCGGCGGAACGACCTTGTTTATCAGGCCGACCGCCTGAGCATCTTCGGCTGAGATCGGGTCGCCGAAGAACACCAGCTCTTTCGCCTTCGACAAACCGATCAGTCGCGGGAGCAGCCAGCCGCCGGCCGAGTCAACCGCGAGCCCGCGCTTCACGAAGATCTCGATCAGGCGCGCCGTCGACGAGGCGATCACAAGATCCGACACGAGCGCGAGTTGCGCGCCGCCGCCCGCCGCGACGCCGTTGACGGACGCGATCACGGGCTTATCGAGCTCCCAGATCGCACGGACGACGCGCTGCATCCCCCGCTTCATGGCTTCGCGGATGGCGCGCAGGTCTGGGCGAGCCTTCTCTCCTTCCGCCGCACCCTTGGTGACCTTCGAGCGGCCGAGGTCGACGCCCGAGCAGAACGCGTCGCCCGCGCCGGTCAGCACGACGCAACGAACGTCATCGTCGTTCTTCGCTTCCTCGAGTGCGGCGAGCAGCTCGTCGCGGAGCTCCGGCGAGATCGAGTTCTTCCGCTCGGGACGGTTCAACGTCAGCCAGAGGACGCCGCTCTCGCGATTCTGCAGCAGGATTTCGCTCATGCCCTGAGCCCCGGGAACGGACGGCCTCGCTCGCCGGACTCCATGAGCCGCTTGATCTCGGTCACTTCCTGTCGCACCGAGTTCTCGAGCCAGCTGCGGAAGGTGGCTTCGAAGAGCGGACCGACGGGCCCCATGCCCATCTCGATCTCCTCGACGTGATGGACGCGGGTGCCGCCTTCGACCTGCTCGATCTCGAAGAA
>JBKKCR010000281.1:0-6918 GCA_046712825.1 Actinomycetota bacterium
GAGCACCACTTCCGCGAGGGCCGGTCCCACTCCCCCGCCCCCGAGGTCATCATCGGTGCCCTCTCGCAGTGCACCGAGAACCTGCGCCTCGGCTTCGGTGTGACCCTGATGCCCCACGCGTTCACCCCGCCGATGCGTGTCGCGGAGAAGGTCGCCACCGCTGACGTGCTGGCCACCGGACGGGTCGAGTGGGGCACCGGCCGCTCCACGCCGATGGAGCAGATCGCGTTCGGCGTCGACCGCGAAGCGAGCCGCGAGCAATGGCAGGAGGCGATCCAGGCCGTCGTCGGCATGTGGGAGAGCGAGTACTTCGAGTACCACGGCAAGTACCTCGACTTCCCGAAGCGCATGGTGACGCCGAAGCCCGTGCAGGATCCGCATCCGCCCTGCTGGATGGCGGCCACGAGCGACGGCAGTGCCGCTGTCGCGGGCAAGCTCGGACTCGGCCTGCTCTCGTTCTCGATCCTGCAACCCATCCAGAAGATGGCCAAGCACATCGAGCAGTACCGCGAGGCCGCGGCCAACCCCACGCCGATCACGCGCGTCACGACGAACAAGGTGGCGGCCTACACGCTCGTGCACTGCGCGGAGACCATGGAGCAATGCGAGGCGAACGGCATCTGGGACTCGGTCTGGTGGTGGTACAAGAACCTCGCGGAGTTCACGCTGGAGTGGGAGTTCCCGCATTTCTCGCAGGAGGAGAAGGACCAGATCTTCCCCCTACTGCGCAAGCACGCTACCGGCGACCTGGACCCGAAGACCTTCCATGAGGGCGACATGATCATCGTGGGCGATCCCGATCAGTGCCTCGAGAAGATGATCAAGTACGCGGAGCTCGGCGTGGATCAGTTGATCTGCTACTCGCAGTTCGGCTCCCTGCCGCACGAGTCGATCATGCGGTCCATCGAGCTGTGCGGGACCAAGCTCATCCCCGAGCTGGAGCGCCGCGACATCCAGGTCGAGGTCAAGACGGTCGCGAAGTAGCAGTGACGAGCACCGACGACACCTCAGTCCCGCCCTACCTCGACCTGCTCAAGCTCGACGGTCGCGGGTTCATCGTTGTCGGGGCCGGGCAGGGGATCGGCCGTCAGGCGACGCATGCGCTGGCGCAGGCGGGTGCGAAGCTGTTCCTGATCGACAACCAGGACACGCTCGCGAAAGAGATCGCCGACGAAGTCGGCGGCATTCCGTGGGTCGCCGACGCGCGCGACCGCGGCGAGGTCGAGCGGGCAGTCGCCGAAGCGCGCGGCAAGCTCGGCCGCATCCACGGCCTCGTGGACATCGTCGGGATGGCTCGCTGGGGCGGGCTTCTGGATGCCGGCGACGAGGACTGGGACTGGACGTTCGGCATGGTCCTGCGCCACGCGTTCCTGTTCTCGCAGGCGGCGGGCAAGGCGATGGTCGAGGACGGCGGCGGCGTGATGACCTTCGTCGCGAGCGTGAGCGGCGTCACGAGCGCGCCCGGGCATGCGCCCTACGGCGCGGCGAAGGCGGGGCTCATGTCGTGGATGCGCACGCTTGCGGTGGAGCTCGGGCCGAAGGGGATCCGCGCGAATGCGGTCGCGCCCGGCGGGGTGTTGACCCCGCGCGTCGCCAAGATGATCGGTGAGGAAGGCCGCAAGGCGCAGGAGCCCAACGTTCCGCTGCGGCGCATGGCGATCCCGTCGGACGTCGCGAGCGCGATCCTTTACCTGTCGAGCGACCTCAGCTCGTTCGTAAACGGCCAGACGCTGATCGTCGATGGCGGCGTCATCGCGAAGTTCGGCTACGCGACGCCGTAAAGCGATGGAGCCCGACCCGTTCATCCGCGGCCAGGCCTGGCCCGGCACGCCCAAGGTCCCGTACCCGCGCGCGAAACCCTCGGACGCGTTCCGGCTGCCGGTCGACACCTGGGCCCAGGCCCAGATCCCCGTCGGTATCCGCCTCGAGCTCGTGGGCGACGCGACCGAGATCGAGATCGCGTATGAAACCAAGAGCGCCGACGCCGGGATCCGCGGCGATGCCGGTGTCACGTTCCAGCTGTGGCGCGGCGGCGCGCCGGTCGACGAGGAGAAGGCCGAGCATCCGCAAGGCCGCGTGCGGCTCGGGCTGGGAGATCACCCGCCCGACGTCCCGGCGATCGTCTACCTCCCCGAGGGGATGCGCCCGACCCTGCAGGACGTCGCCGGCGTCGATGGGGAGATCGGGCCGGCGCCCTTGCTTCCGCGCTGGCTTTGCTACGGCGACTCGGTGGCCGAGGGTTGGCTGGCGAGCAAGCCGGCGTTCGCGTGGCCGGCGATCGCCGGGCGCGATCAGGGACTCGATGCCTTCAACCTCGGCTACGCCGGTTCGGCGCGAGGCGAGATCACGTCGGCCGAGCACATCGCCGAGCTGGACGCCGCCGTCATCTCGATCACGCACGGCACCAACTGCTGGACCCGGATCCCACACTCGGTCGGGATGTTCCGCGAGATCACCGAGGCGTTCCTCGACATCGTCCGCCAGGGACACCCCGAGACCCCGATCCTCGTCGCTTCGCCGATCCTGCGCCCCGACGCGGAGGAGACCCCGAACCGTCTGGGCGCGACGCTGGTCGATCTCCGAAGGACGATGCGGGAGGTCGCGATGCGCCGGATCGACGCAGGGGACACCCGTATGCGCTTCATCGACGGTCTTCCGATCGTTACTGAGCCTCAGCTCGCCGACGGCATCCACCCGAACGACGAAGGCCATCACGCGATCGCGGCCGCTTTCGGGCCGGTCGTTAGGAAGATGATCGGCTGATGGCTCGCCGCGCCCCCGCCGTCGAGCGCGCCGTCGCGGTGCTCAACTACCTGGCCGCGCATCCCGGCGAGCGGTTCTCGCTCTCGGAGATCGCGAGAGACCTCACGCTCAACAAGGCGACGCTGCACGCGATCCTCGGAGCGCTCACCGACGCGGGATACCTTTCGCGCGATCCGGAACAGAAGACGTACGGACTCGGGCCGGCGCTCGTCGCCCTCGGCAACGCCGCGCTGAGCACATTCTCGGCTGCCGATTATGCGCTCCCGGAGATGCAGGCGCTCACCGAAGAACTCGGGCTCGACTGTGTCGCGTCGGCCGCCATCCACGACGAGATCGTGATCCTCGCTCGAACCGGTACGCCGCGTCCGTTCGGCATCAACGTTCAGCCGGGTCAGCGATTGCCGCTCGCTCCGCCGCTCGGGACCGTGTTCGTCGCGTGGTCGCCGGACGCCGTGATCGACCGGTACCTGGCGCGCGTCGGCCCACCGTCGCCGGCGCAGCGTCTCGAACGGTATCGCCGGGCGATCACGGCCGTGCGGGCGCGCGGCTACTCGGTCGGCCTTGAGGGCCCTCCGACGCCGACCCGGCCGCGCGACGCGCGCCGAACCGCGCACGCGCCCACGCTCGAAGAAAGCGTCCGAAGCGTGGAGATCGAGGAGTATGCCTTGATCGACCTCGACCGCGCGTCGTCCTACCGCTTGAACCACATCGGCGCTCCGATCTTCGGACCCGACGGCGAGGTAGGTGTCGGATTGTTCCTCATCGGTTTCGCCGGCGTCGTGCCCGCCGAGCGGGTGCCCGAGTACGCCGCCCGCCTTCGGTCCGCGTGCGAGCGGGTGACGAAAGCCGTGCACGGCCGCGAACCGGACGAACTACCCGCCGGCTGACGCAGTTCGTTCAACCCTTCCTCATCCCCGCGGCCGGTTCGTCCGATAAGCATCGTGACTAGCCCGCGTGGGCTATTTCGCAGCTCTTCGCGATGCGGTTGCATACGGCGATAACCAAGAAAAAGGGGATGGCGCCACGACGTATCCGCTAGAAGCGGAGCAAACCCCGCATCCCTCCGACGACACCTCGGAACGCGCGCGGCTTGCAGACGTCCTTTCGACGGTCTCGCACGAGCTGCGAACCCCCGCGACCTTGATCGTTGGTCTCGCGTCGACGCTCACGGCGAACCGAGAGCGCATGACGTCGGCGCAGGTCTCCGACGCCGTGATCCGGCTCGAGCGGCAGGCCAAGCGCATGGTGCGCCTGCTCGACGACCTGCTCGACGCGTCGAAGATCGAGACGGGTCACAAGCTCGAGCTCACGATGTTGAGCGTCAACCTCGCGGCTGCCGTCGAGGGCGCGCTCGCAGACGCTGCGCCTCCCTCGCACGTGAACGTCGTCACGGACATCCCGGCCGACCTCACCGTCTACGCCGATCCGTACGCTCTGGAGCGCTCGCTGGTGAACCTCTTGCGCAACGCGTTCCGGTACGGCGGCCCCAACGTGGTCGTCGAGGCGCGCCCGGCTATCGCCGGCGTTGCGCTTTCGGTTTCGGACGACGGGCGGGGCGTCGCACCAGAGATGGTGCCGCATCTTTTCGAGCCGTTCCGGGCCTCGGCCGGCGGCACAGGCCTCGGCCTGGTCATCGTCCGCGCGATCGCGGAGGCCTCGGGTGGAGAGATCTCCTACGAGCCCGTCCAGCCGGCGGGCGCGCGATTCACGATGCGCCTGCGCGATGAAGCCACGAGTCGACCCGCTCCGAAGCCGAGTGCCACGACCGCGCCTTCCGATCAAGCGCCGGTCATCCTCATCGTCGACGACGAGCCTGACGTCCTCTTCTTGCTCCGGCTCACGCTGGAGCACGCGGGCTATCGGGTCGAGGAAGCCCTACACGGTGCGGCGGCTCTGGAGGCGATCCGGCGGCTACGGCCGGACCTCATCATTACGGACCTGATGATGCCGGTGATCGACGGCCGCGAGCTCATCCAACGATTGCGTCAGGAGGCCGCGACGGCAACGCTTCCGATCATGTTGCTCAGCGCCAGCCCCGATGACCGGTCGGGCGCCGATCGCGTGATGCGGAAACCGTTCGATCCGCGGCAGCTGATGCGCGCGATCCAAGATCTCGTTGAGGGGCAGGACGGATGAGACGGATCTAGGATCAGACGCAGACCGGATCGATCTCCGTTCGACCGAAGGGTGCGGGGAGCGGCCTAATCCGTCACTCGGCCGGGCCGAACCACGCATCGAGGCGGTCGCGCTCGAAGCGAGCCTTCTCCTCGAGGTGCGCGCGCGACGGCGTCGTAAGCTCTACGTTGGGCGCCGGCTCGGCGAGGAAGTTCCCACGGACGAGCATCGCCTCCCCGTTGCCCACCTCGAGGAAGCAGAACCCCTCTCCGTCGAAGGTGGCCTCCGGTTCGCGGCCGGCGAGGCGCGCGGCGATCCGCTCGGCAACGACCTCGCCCTCGCCTTCGGCGAACACGCCGGCCTTCGGGACCGGCTGCCCGTTGGCCATGGGGATCCCCGTGACGTCGCCGACCGCGTAGATGCCCTCGAAAGACGTCTCGAGCGTACGCGGATGCGCCTTCACCCAGCCGCCCTTCTCGGCGAGTCCCGCCTCGACGACGACGGGCGGGACGCGGTGTGGCGGAACGGCGAGCAGCAGATCGAACGGGATCTCGTCTCCCTCGAGTACGACGCGGCCGGGTTCGACGCCCAGGGCTTTGGTGTTCGGGCGAAAGTCGATCCCCACACCGGCGAGCCTTCCGTCGATCGCCTCGCAACCGCCCTTCCCGAGCACCGGAAGCGACATCGGTTGCGGCGTGAAGATCGTCCATCCCAATCGTGCTCCGCGCGCCTCGGCGGCTTCTCGCGCGAGCAGCGCCAGCTCGTACGGCGCCGGCGCGCATTTGTACGGTGCGCCGAAGATCCCCACGACGACTCGCCCGCGCTCGATCGTGGCCAGCGCCTCGGCGGCCGCCGGGATCGCGTCCGTCGAGTACACGTTGTGTCCGTGCTCGGCCAGTCCCGGCACGGCGCCGGGCTCAACTTCGGCGCCGAGGGCTACGAGAAGGGCGTCGGCTTCGATGCGCTCGCCGCCGACCTCCGCGGCACGGCCCGCCGGGTCGATCCGAGTCACGTCTTCCTGCACGACGCGGATGCCTTTGGCTTCGAGCGCCGACAGCGGACGTGCGCCCGCCTCGAGCGGCTCTCGCCCGATGACGGCCATGGTCTTGCGGAAGCCCATCACGAAATGGGTGCGGCGGTCGGCGAGCACGATCTCGTCCTCGTCGGGAAGCAGGTTCCGCAACCGGTTCGCGGCCGCAACGCCACCGAACCCGCCGCCGAGGATCAGTACGCGATGGGTCATCGGAGCAATTGTGGCGGCCGGCGTTCGGCATGGCCAATCCAGGATCAGGGGACGAGCGTGAAGCCCTGCGCGGCGAAGTCTCGATCGAACGTGAATGCTCGATCGATCCCCTCGCGACGCATGATCTCGAAGCTGACCCAGTCCACGAGAGAGGCTCGTCGCCGGACCGCCGCGAGGAAAGCCGACACGGCCGCGCGGTGGATCTCCTGGTCCACCCACAGGATGGCGATCGCCGGCAAGAGATCCTCCAAGAACGTACGTGCCAGAACAGGACCGAGGCGCCGGTGAACGAGGGCCACAGTCTCCGCAACAACATAGTTGTGGGTGCAGAGCGACCGAGTGGATCCCTCGAAGAACGCTCGCGCTCGCGCGTGCGCTTCATCGTCCCGATCGAGCAGGGCAAAGAGAGCGGACGTGTCGATGAAGATCACTTGTCGAGCAGGGTCTCTACGAAGTACTCATCGTGCTTCCGGCTAACGTCACTCAGTCCTGAGCGACCCTTGCCGATGGCGGCAAGCGCGCGCCGGTAGCGCGTCTCTCCCTCACCCCGATGCAGGAGCGACTCGTCCACGGCCCTTCGGATCAACTCGGCCATCGAAACGCCTTGCTCCGCAGCGAGCCTCCGCAAGGCCACGGCCTGCGATTCCTCTAGCTGGATCTGCGTTCGGATCATGTAAGCATGATAACACATACCGCTTACACGATTACATGCTGAAAAGCTGTGCGGCGCCACGGATCGGATCGCCGACCAGGGATATGGAACCCGCGTGAAGTGTCGTTGGTGTCCATCGCTCGAG
>JBKKCR010000282.1:0-18665 GCA_046712825.1 Actinomycetota bacterium
CCCGACCACCGCCATCCCGTACTTGGGCTCGGCGTCGTCGATCGTGTGGCCGCCGGCGACGAGTGCGCCGGCCTCGGCCGCGACGGCACTTCCGCCGTCGAGCACGCGGGCGAGGAGCTCGAGCGGCAACGTCTCGGACGGCCAGCCGACGAGGTTGAGACAGAGCAGCGGCCGTCCCCCCATCGCGTAGACGTCGCTCAGGGCGTTCGCGGCGGCGACGCGGCCCCAGTCGTATGGGTCGTCGACGATCGGCGTGAAGAAGTCGGTGGTGAAGACCAGCGCGGTCTTGTCGTCCAGCTTGTACACCGCCGCGTCGTCGCCGGTGTCGGTACCGACGAGGAGCGCCGGATCGGGCCTCGCGCCGCTCGGCTGAAGTTGCCCGAGCACCTTCGCGAGGTCCGCCGGGCCGAGCTTGCAGGCACAGCCGGCGCCGTGGCTGAAGCTCGTCAGGCGGATCTCTTGCGTCGCCACGCTCTACCTCCTCGCGGCATATTGCCACGCGCGGAACCACTGTCGCGTTGGACGGATGAATCTCCGCAGTTGCTTGTGGAAGACGTGATCCGCTCCCCGGACGATCCTCAGCTCCGACCCGGCCGGCAGGAGCGGCAGAGCGGTCCGCGACCAATCGAGCGGAACGAGGTCGTCGCGTGATCCGTGCACGATCAGGACCGGGGTGCGGATGCCTCCCAGGAGGGTTTTTCTGTCGAGCGAACGCCGCTCGCCGAGATGTCGCCCGTCGATCACGACGTGCCGGCGCGGTCCGGTGTCCTTGCCCCAGGTGATGAGCCCGGTCCGTTCGAGCTCGTCAAGCTGCTCGCGCGAGTACCAAACCGTCGGATCCGACGTCGGGGCGGTGACCGGCGCCCAGAAGACGAGCGCTTCGATCTGAGTGTCTGCGGCGACATGCGCCGCTACCTCCGCGCCGAGGCTCAGGCCGAGCACCGCGACGCGCTCGGCCCCTCGGTCACGAACGAACGCCAGCGCCGCCCTGAGATCCTCGACCTCGCCGGCGACGGTGATCGGAACATCGTCGCTCTCACCGCTGCCGGCGAAATCGAACCCGAGCACCGTGAATCCGTCGTCGTTGAGCACTCGAGCGAGGGTGTCGAACCTTCCGTCCTCATGACGGTCGCCGGTGAAGCCGTGGCACAGCACCACCGCCGCGTTTCCGCCGGGGGACAGGTCACCGACCAGCTTCAGGCCGCGGACGTTCCGAAACTCGACCCGCTCGGCCGTCACCGGACGGTCAGCGGGAGTTCAGCCGCGCGTCGATCTCGGCCAGCAAACGCCGGGATGTTCCGGCGACCTCCGCGACGGCCGCCTCGAACGCCTCCTGATGACGCTGCGTCGGCGCACTGAAGCCGCTGATCTTGCGCACGAACTGAAGCGCGGCTTCCTCGATCTCGGTCTCGGTGGCCGGGCCCTGTGGAGTTCGGAGTCTCTTGATGCTTCGGCACATGGCCGAAGCCTACCGGCTCAGGCCGGCCGGCAGGGCTGGCGGATGACGGAGCCGCACGCAGGCAGACCCGCACTGCCGATCCCGATCCCGTTCGCTACGGGAAGCACCAGCGACGACGGATGCGTCGCGTCGTGGTAGACGAGGTTCACGGCCGGCACCGGCAGGAACGCGAAGCCCCAGAGTTCTGGGAGCACCGTCGGCGCTTCGATCCAGACCCGCACCTTGGATCCGGCCCGAACGACGTGTCCGAACGGGAAGATCTCGACCCGCATCGCCGTCGGAGTTCCCGGAACGAGCGGCTCGAAATCGTCGAGTAGGTGCGTCTGGACGGGACGCAGCTCGGTGGATAGCGCCATGTCCTCTGCGCGGTGCGAGGCCCGGAGCCAGCCTTTTTGGACGTACATCTCCTGGCCGTCGGGCCGGACTTCGGTCAGCGTGACCTGAAGGTCCGTGTCGGGTGCGGTCGACGCGAGCCACAGATCTAGCGACGCCGAACCGAGCAGCACGGTGTCCTCGGCGAAGGCGTCCGACGTGTACGACACCGCCGTGCCCGGTAGCGGCTTGAGCGGCCAGGTGTAGACGTCAGGCAGCGAAGCGTACCCGTAGCGCGGGTTCGCGATCCCTTGCGAGCCCGCGGGGTACACGTACGGGTCGGGCGTCCCCCCCAGCGGAGGGGCCTGATCCGTCAACGCGCCGCCCGCCCCGAGATAAAGGCGTTTCGCGCTCGCGGCGGCGGGCCAGGACGAGAGCCCGGTAACCCAGGTCGGCGCGCGGGTGTCGGTCTGAGCCTCCCACCACACCATCACGTGCGGGTTGTTCTCGAAGCCGTTGTTCGCGCCTCGCAGGAAGTGGTCGAGGTAGGCATCCAACAGCGCGAGCGAGTTCGGGGTGCGATACATGCCGTGGTCGCCGTTGGTGAGGATCGCCCAGTACGGCACGTCGAGCTCCTCGAGGAACAGGACCTCACGCGGGCCGACCTGCTCGTCCTGCCAAGCGATCGCGGTGAAGATCGGAACGTCGATGTCCTTCGCGCGCACGATCGGTGAGCGCTCGCGGATGAGATCGTCGATGAACGGATGCTGCGGCGCCTGGATGAACGGGTTGTAACGGATGTTGGTGATCTCGTGCGTCGCGACGTTCGCCGCACAGGTCGTGTCGCCGCCGGCGATCGCTTCCAGGGCGGACTGGCGACCGTACGTCGGCTGCGAGATGAAGCTCCAAAGCGCGGCGAACGAGTAGTTGAAGATGCCCCCCGGGTACGCGACGTCGCGATAGATGTCGCCGTAGAAGTGGCCGGGCGCGATCGCCTTCAGGTGTGCGGGACGTTCCTGGGCGACGAACAGTTGCGTGATCCCGGGATAGGACTTACCGATCATCGCCACGTCGCCGTTGGACCACGGCCTCATCGGGATGAAGTTGTCGATCACGAACGCGCCGTCCAGGCCCTGCTGCGGCTCGAAGAAGTCGAACGTCCCACCCGAGCAGCCGGTGCCGCGGATGTTTACGCCGATGAAGGCGTACCCCTTGCTCACGTAGCGATCGATGTACGGCTGATCCGGAGCGGAGCCGGGGTTGTAGCCCGAGTACTCGAAGAGGGTCGGGTGCGGCAGACCATCGTTCGGGTACACCGCCGTGTAGGCCAGGGTGACGCCGTCGGGCAGCGTGATGTACCCGGACTCTCGGGCGGTGCCGGCCGGGTCGGCGGCCGCCGGGCCGAGCACGGCAGCCAGTACGGCGACGGCCAGCAAGAATCGGATCGACGCTTTCAGGGGTGCCTCCTCGAGGGCTAGCTAGCTACTCAGGGGGTTCACGAGCAGGGCGGGGCTTCCTCCCGTATAACGATACTTGACCGTTTTGCACCGCGCCGAGTAACAGTGGTTCATGGCCGATTCCCTCGCAGAGGACCTGGTAGCCGCTTTCAACGCGCTCTTCGGCGAGCACGACGGCCTCCGTGCGGTTCACGCGAAGGGCACCTGCGTCGCGGCGACGTTCACCGCGACTCCTGAAGCGGCGGCGCTGACGCGGGCTCCGCACATGCAAGGAGCGCCGGTGCGCACGACGATCCGCTTCTCCAACGGGAGCGGCGATCCCACGGCGCACGACGCCGGACGGGAGCCACGCGGCATGGCGATCAAGTTCCATCTCGACGAGCGCCGCTCGACCGACATCGTCGCGATCAACAACCCCGTGTTCATCGTCCGCACGCCCGAGGAGGTCCTCGAGTTCTTGCGATTGCGCAAACCCGATCCGGAGACGGGGCAACCGGACATCGCCGGCCTGATGGCTTTCGTCGGCGCTCGCCCCGAGTCGCAGCGCGCCGCTCAGCTCCTCGTGAGTGCACCGCCGGTCGCGAGCTTCCTCGAGACCGAGTACTTCGCGCTCCACGCTTTCCGGTTCGTCGCCGCCGACGGGACGAGCAGGTTCGTCCGATACCGCATCACACCCGATCTTGGGGTGAGGACGCTGGAGCCCGATGAAGCGAACGCGCTGAGCCCCGATTATCTCCGCGAGGATCTGCTCTCGCGCCTCGTGGATGGATCCGCGACGTTCACGCTTCACGTACGCATCGCCGGTGATGACGATAGCACCACCGACCCGACGCAGGAATGGAGCGGCGACGGCAAGGAGATCGTCGCCGGGCGCCTGGAGGTCACGGGCCCGATCGAAGACCAGGATCAGGGATGCGAGCGCCTGCTGTTCGATCCGACCCGCCTGTGCGACGGGATCGAGGCGTCGGACGACCCGATCCTGCTGGCACGCCCGCACGCGTACGCGGTCTCGTCGAAGAAGCGCGCCCGGTCGCGCCGCTAGCCTGTCAGCTGGGCGAGGATCTCGGGTCGGTCGGCGAACGCCTTCTCCAGCCCGGCCTTGAGCACGGCCGCCTTGAACTCCTCAGTGGCGGGCGTCCGGTCCATCGGACCGAAGGGCGGTTGCGGGTCGTACTCGATGCCGAGTTGGATGAACTTGGCGAGGTTCTCATCGGCGAGCTTTCCGACGAGATGAAGAGCTAGATCGATCCCGGCGGAGACGCCGGCAGCCGTGATGATCTTGCCGGCCTCGACCCAGCGCGCTTGCACGTACCGGGCTCCGAACTTCTCGAGCAGACCCGAATACGCCCAGTGCGTGGTCGCGTCGCGTCCTTCGAGGAGGCCCGCGGCGGCAAGGATGAGCGCCCCGGTGCATACGGAGCCGACGACCTCCGCGGTCTCGGCGGCCTTCTTGATGTAGCCCTGGATCGATTCGTCGTACATCGCGCGGAGCGTCGGTTCCTCACCGCCGGGAACGATGATCGCGTGGGGCGAGGGAACGTCGGCGAACGTGGCGCTCGGCGCGACCCGAAGCGGCGTGTCCGTGCCCACGGTGTCGAGCGTCTCGCCGACGACCTCGACCTTCCATTCGGGCGCGAACCGCTCGAGTGCCGACATGACTTGAAGCGGACCCACCAGATCCAACGGCGTGAGCCCGTCGTACACCACGAACGCGATCTGCTTCTCCATCATCTCCCCCCATCCGCCATCGATCGCATCATATGAAGAAGCCCAGGCCTCGCGGCCTGGGCTGATCAATGGAGGTGGTGGAGGTGGAGGGATTCGAACCCTCGTCTTTCGATCTCGAACCGGAGCTTCTCCGGGCGCAGTCGGCGTATTAAGTCTCGGGACCCCGGCGCGCACCGACGCGCTCCAGGTTCCCCAGCCCGATCAGTTTTCCCCTCGGTACTCGGACGCTCCCGAGGGGTGAGCCTGCTTGATGACGTCCCGATCCGGACCGCAGGCGCTTCCGGGAGAACGGCTACCTAATTAGGCAGCGAGCGCGTTGTTATCGGCGCTTGTGTTTAGTTCCGGCTTTTGACAGGGCTCCGGAGACCCTGGCCCGCTTCCTCCGACTCGTCGGTCGAAATCGAAGCCATGCACCCCCATGTTTTGTTGTCAACGTACCCATTGTAGCAAGCGGGTTATCGGCGTTCTCCGCGCCTTCTGGAGCCCGCCCGTTTGGCCATCTCCCGCTTCGCCTCCCGCTCGGCGATCGCGTGCCGTTTGTCGTAGTCCCGCTTGCCCTTCGCGAGCGCCAGCTCGACCTTGACCTTGTTCCCTTTGAAGTAGAGCCGCAGCGGAACGAGCGTCAGGCCCTTCTCGTTCATCTTGCCGATCAGGCGCCGGATCTCTTCCTTGTGCAACAGGAGCTTCCGCATCCGGGTGGGGTCGTGGTTCTGGATCGACGCCTGGGGGTACGGCGGGATGTGCACCCCGAGCAGGAAGATCTCCGAGCCCCGCACGATCGCGTACGCGTCCACCAGAGACGCCTTCCCGCCGCGCAGCGTCTTCACTTCGCTGCCGACGAGCGCGATTCCGGCCTCGTAGGTCTCTTCGATGTGGTAGTTGTGCCGCGCCCGTCGGTTGGTTGCGATGGCGCGGATCTGCGGCTCGTCGGCCACGGTTCACCTCGGAACGGTTGCGGAGTGAGGCGGCCGAGTGTAGCGGAGCGCTAGAGCCAGAGGTGCGGGTTCTGCGGGTCGCCGTTGACACGCACCTCGAAGTGGACGTGCGGGCCTGTGCACCAGCCGGTGCAGCCCACCGCGGCGATCGAGGACAGCGTCCCGACCGACTGTCCGGGGTGCACGTACGACTTGGCCAGGTGCGCGTACATCGTGGCAAGCGCGTTGCCGTGATCGATGATCACCACGAGGCCGTATGCGCCCTTGTATCCGACGTAGAGAACCTCGCCCTTGCGAGCCGACCTCACCGTCTTGCCCGAAGCCGCGCCGATGTCGATCCCGGTGTGGAAGGATTTGTAGCCGTAGATGGGGTGCGTGCGCCATCCGTAATCGGACGTGATCGGCCCGGAAACCGGCCACTTCAGGTAACCGCCCTTGCCCTGGATCGCATGTTGTCCGCCCTGCGCGCGGCGGAGCATCTCGGCGATCGAGTCCGACTCTTCCAGGTAGGACTGGAGCGCCGCGGCGTAGGCGCGCTTCTCCTTACGCACCCGCGCCAGGAGATGCTGCTTGTAGTCGATCTCCGACAGCACCGCGCTCTTCGCGCCGGCCTGCTGGCTGCGCAGTCCGGCCAGACGTGCGTACTGCTTCGCGACCTCGTTCGACTTCGCCTCGAGCGCTTTGCGACGAGCCTCGATCGCGAGCCGCTGAGCCTCGACGGTGGCCTTCAGCCCGCGGATCTCTTCCACGATGTCCATGTCGACGTGAAGGACGTTCTCGGCGTACTGCATCCCGGCCACGTACTCCTGGAACGAGTTCGCGCCGAACAGCACTGCGGCGTAGGCGGTCGGGCCGTTCATGTAGATGTTCGCCGCGCGCTCGCGCAGGCGTGTCGTCGTGTCGTCGAGCGCGACGGTGGCCGCCTCGAGCTCCGCGGTCTTGAGCTGGAGCTCGATCGCGGCTTGATCGTTCTGCAGCTCGAGGAGCTCCAGCCGGCGGGTCGCGAGGAGGAGCTGGTCGGTGATCGAAGCGAGCGAGGACTCGAGCGAGCTCAGCCGCTGATCCGACGCCTGGATCTGACCGAGGATCGCCTTCTCGTGCGCCCGCACCGCGCGGAGCTTCGCGCGCGTCTCGGAGATCTTCTTCTGAACGTCGGCGTAGTCGTCGCTGTTATAGGCAAGTGCGCCCGACGGCATGATCCCGGCCAGCAAGGCCAGCGTTATCCCGGCCAGCACGGCGCGACGAAGCTTCTTCTCTCTCAACCCGAGCTCCCCACCAGATGAAAGAACAGGCGCTATCCTAACTAGCCATTCGCAACAGAATCAACACCCGTAACATCCTTTTCGTCGGCGTTTCGATGGACTTCCTTTAGCCCCGCCGACCAGCGGTTTCGACCTCATACGACCGCCCTACGCGTCGGGCGACGGCGGTTAGACGTCGAGGAATCGTCTCAAGCCGAGCAAGCTTCCGAAAGCGCCGATCAGGATCCCGAACGCAAGGATCCACGCGCCGTTCTGGGCGATCTCGGCGTAGGTCACCGTCAGGTTGAGGAACTGGAAACTGTCGGCAAGATTCGTGTACAGCGGACGCGTCGCGAGCAACAGCCCAAGCGCGAGTAACGACCCCACCAACCCCTGAAAAACGCCTTCCAGCATGAACGGGATGCGGATGAACCAGTTCGTGGCGCCGACGAGCTTCATGATCGCGATCTCGCGCCTGCGGGCGAACAGCGCCATGCGGATCGTGGTTGCGATCAAGACCGACGCAGCGACGATGAGCAAGATGACGACGCCGATCCCGAGGAGACGGATGTCGCGCACGACATCGAGCAACCGACGCAGGAACTTGCGCTCGTCGCGGATCTCGGCGATGCCCGGGCGGCCTTGCAACCGGTCGCTGACCACCTCGAACTGATTCGGATCCTTAAGCTTCACGCGGAAGCTCTCCGGGAGCGCGTCGGGGGTCGTCGCCGCAACGATCTCGGGCTCGTCTCGGAAAAGTTCCTTGAAGGCCTCGAAGGCCTCCTGCTTCGACTCGTACTGCACGGACCCGACCTCGGGCATCCCCAGCAGATCCCGCTCGATCGAGCGGCGCTCCTCCTCCGAGATGTCGCGATTGAGGAACACGGCGACCTCGACCTTACGCGTCTGCAACGTCAGGGCGCGATCGACGGCGAAGGACGCCACGAAGACCGCGCCGACGAGGTAGAGCGACACCACGACGACGAGGACCGCTGCGAACGTGATGAACACGTTTCGCTTGAGGTTTGTCGCCGTTTCTTTGCGGATGTACTGGAGGCTGATCGGCACTATTCTTCTCTCGCGTAGCCGTAGACGCCGCGCTCCTGGTCGCGCAGGACCGTGCCGTTCTCGAGCTCGATCACGCGCCGGCGCATCGCGTCGACGATCGCGTGATCGTGCGTGGCCATCAGCACCGTCGTTCCCGTGCGATTGATCCGATCGAGGAGCTTCATGATGTCCACGCTCGTCGCCGGGTCGAGGTTCCCCGTCGGCTCGTCGGCGAGCAGGATCTGCGGCCGGTTGACGAACGCGCGCGCGATCGACACGCGCTGCTGCTCGCCGCCGGAAAGCTGGTCGGGCAAGCGGTCGCCCTTATCGCCGAGCCCCACGACGTCGAGAACCTCAGGCACGGCCTTGCGTACCGCGTCGCGCGGACGGCCAATCACTTCGAGCGCGAACCCCACGTTCTCGAAGACGGTCTTGCTCGGCAGAAGCTTGAAATCCTGGAAAACGCAGCCGATGTTGCGTCGCAGCATCGGAACCTTCCACGACGCGAGGTTGTTGATGTTCTTGCCGGCGACGTAGATCTCGCCCGTCGAGGGAAGCTCCTCGCGCAGCATCAGCCGGATCAAGGTCGACTTCCCCGACCCGGAGGGTCCGACGAGGAAGACGAACTCGCCCTTGAGGATGTCGAAGGAGACGTCCTTAAGCGCGGGGATGCCCCCGCGATAAGTTTTCGTGACGTTGACGGCTCGGATCATGAGGATGCCGACGGTTTCCCCGGCCGGAAGTTCACGCTAGCAGAGCAGAGTAGAGCGGGCAACGAGCCCGGCAACGAGCCGGAAAGAGCCTCAAACCGGCGTGTCGGAGCGCACGAGCGTACGTGCTGTGTCGGCGACGCGCGGCGCAGACAATCCGAACTTCTCGTACAGCTCGGCCTGCGATCCCGACTCTCCGTACCAGCGCGTGCCGACCCGAGCGAGCTTGGCGTCGATGCCTTCCTCGCCGATCACTTCGGCGACGGCGCTGCCGAGGCCGCCGTTCACGTTGTGATCCTCCGCACTGACCACGTGTCCGGTGTCGCGCGCAGCGGCCGCGATCGCGTCGCGGTCGATCGGCGCGAGCGTGTGCACGTTCAGCACCCGCGCCGAGATGCCCTCGCCTTCGAGGAGATCCGCCGCTTTCAAGCATTCCTGGACGAGTGCCCCGGTTCCGACGAGGGCGACGTCGTTCCCGTCGCGGAGCGTCTCGGCCTTCCCGAACTCGAAGTGGTACCCGTCACCGTGGACGTCGTCCAGCTTCTGTCGCGTGAGACGCAGGAACGCCGGGCCCTCGTGCGACATCAGGTAGTCCACCGCACCGTGCGTCTCCGCCGCGTCGCACGGCTGGATGATCGCCATGTTCGGCAGCGCCCGCAGCGCCGCGATGTCCTCGAGCGACATCTGCGTGGCGCCGTCGTCGCCGATCCCGACGCCGACGTGGGTCCCGACGATGCGGACGTTTGCTTCGTTGTAGCCGATCGAAACGCGGATCACTTCGAGCCGCCCGGCGACGAACGCCGCGAACGACCCAGCCCATGGGATCCGCCCGCACAGCGCAAGACCCGCCGCGACGCCGAGCATGTTGCTCTCGGCGATGCCGACCTCGACGAACCGGTCGGGGTACGCAGCCTCGAACTTCTCGACGAACGTCGAGTTCTTGAGGTCGCCGTCGATCACCACGACCCGCTCGTCGGCTCCGACGCGAACAAGCGCGTCGCCGAAGGCCTCTCGCGTAGCGACAGCGCTCATCGCGACCCTCCCAGGATCTCCGCGATCGCCTGCTCCGCCTGCTCGGCGTTGGGCGCCTTCCCGTGCCAGTCGGGGTTGAGCTCCATCCAGGACACACCCTTGCCCTTGATCGTCTTGGACACGATCGCGGTCGGCTTGCCGGTCGTCGCCATCGCTTCGTGCATCGCGTCGAGAACGGCAGCGTGGTCGTGGCCGTCGATCTCGATCGCGTGCCAGCGGAACGCGCGGAACTTCTCCGCGAGCGGAGCGAGGTCCATGATCTCGCCGACCCGGCCGGTCTGCTGGACCTGGTTGTGGTCGACGATGACGCACAGGTTGTCGAGCGCGAACTTCGGCGCGCTCATCGACGCCTCCCAGACCTGGCCGGACTGCGACTCGCCGTCGCCGAGCATGCACCACACCCGGCGCTGCGAACGGTCGAGCTTGGCGGCGATCGCCATACCGACCGAGACCGAGAGCCCTTGGCCGAGCGAGCCGGTCGAGGCCTCGACCCCGGGTACGCGCAGCCGGTCGACGTGCCCCTGCAGTCGCGACTCGAACTTGCGGAACGTCTTCAGCCAATCGCGTGGGAAGAACCCGGCTCGCGCGAGCGTGACGTAGAGCGCCGGCGAGCAGTGGCCCTTCGACAGGACGAAGCGGTCGCGCTCGGCCCACGTCGGCTCGGCGGCGCGATACCGCAAGATGCCGCCGAAGTAGAGACAAACCAGAGCGTCGATCGCGGAAAGGGAACCGCCGGGGTGACCCGAACCCGCCTCGGTGATCGTCTGGATGATGTCGACGCGGAGCTCGCGCGAGATCGCCTTGAGCTCTTCCACGTCAAGGGCTTGCGTGGGTTCGATCACCTTCGCCACGAGAGAAACCTCCCCGGACCTGGGGGAAGGAAACCCATCCTAGCAGCGCGAGCCGATCGTCGACCCACCGGCTAATTCGCGACGGAGGTCTCGCGGCGGCGCCACTCGAGGTAGGCGCGCATCAACGCGTCCATGTCCCCGTCGAGCACGGCGTCCACGTTCGAGGTCTCGTAGTTGGTCCGGTGATCCTTCACCATCCGGTACGGGTGCAGCACGTAGGAACGGATCTGGGAGCCGAACGCGATATCGCGGCGTTCGCCGCGCAGCTCTTCGAGCTTCGCGACCTGCTCCTGGCGCATCAGCTCGGCGAGCCGGGCCGTCAGCACGCGCATCGCGACGTTGCGGTTCTGGAGCTGGGATCGCTCGTTCTGCGACGAAACCACGATCCCCGTCGGCAGATGGGTCACCCTGACCGCCGAGTCGGTCGTGTTCACCGACTGGCCGCCGGGCCCGCTCGACCGGAACACGTCGATGCGAAGGTCGTCGGCGTTGATATCGACCTTCACATCCTCGTCGAGCAGCGGCACGACGTCGAGCGACGCGAACGAGGTGTGCCGGCGCTTCTGCGAGTCGTAGGGCGAGATCCGCACGAGGCGGTGTACGCCGCGCTCGGACGACAGGAAGCCGTACGCGTACCGGCCTTTCACGATGACGGTCGCGCTCTTGATCCCTGCCTCATCCCCGGCTTGCGCCTCGATCAGCTCCGTCTCGAACCGGCGCCGCTCCGCCCATCGGAGGATCATGCGGAGCAACATCTCGGCCCAGTCCTGACTCTCGGTGCCGCCGGCGCCCGGATGGATCGACACGATGGCGTCGCGGTCGTCGTACTGGCCGGACAGCAGCGTCAAAACGTCGAGGTCGGCGAGCTCCTCCCGCATCGCCTCGACGGCGTCGCTGATCTCGGCTTCGACCGAGGAATCGGCCTCGGTTTGCGCGAGCTCGTTCAGCACATTCAGGTCGTCGAGCTTCGCCTTGAGCCGGTCATAGAGCGCGATGTCGTCGTCGAGGCGCGACAGGTCGCCCATGAGCGCGCGCGCCGCATCGGGGTCGCTCCAGAGGTCGGGGGCTGAGGTGCGTTCGCGGAGCTCGGAGGATTTGGTTCGCTTTGATTCGACGTCAAAGATAGGCCCTGGCCGCCGCGAGCGCGGTTCCCAGGGCCTCGAGCTCCTGCGTGAAGTCGGTCGGCATGACGGGCGTATCCTACCCGGCCGCCGCTTGAGCGCCGTGACACTTCTTGTACTTCTTCCCCGAGCCGCACGGGCATGGGGCGTTGCGCGGCACCTTGTCCGAGCGGACCGTCTCTGCGACCGGCGCCTCGGGCGTGTCGCTCGAGGTGAGCCGCCAGCGCGACTGCTGGGCCTTCACCTTCTCCTCGGGTGCCCGGTCTTCACGGACGACCTGGAGATGGAAGATGTACTTGACGAAGTCTTCTTTGATCGAGTCGAGCATGCCTTCGAACATGCCGAACCCCTCGCGCTGATACTCGATGAGCGGGTCCTTCTGTGCGATCGCGCGGAGGCCGATCCCCTCTTGCAGGTAGTCCATCTCGTAGAGGTGCTCGCGCCACCGGTTGTCGAGTACCGACAGGAGGACACGACGCTCGATGTCGCGGAACTGCTCCTCGCCGATGTCTTTCTCACGCTGCTCGTAGACCCGCAGCGCCTCTTCCAGGAACCTTTCCTCGAGATCCACCGTGGTGAGGTCCCCAAGGTCGAACGACTCCTTGGTGAGCTGGGTCGGGTAGATGGTGTGCATCTGCGTGAACAGGCCATCCAGATCCCACTCGTCGGGTGCGATGTCGGGGTTGGTGAACTCCTGAATCGTGGCCCGGACGACCTCCTCGATGAAGGTGATCGTGTTGTCTCGCAGCGACTCACCGTCGAGGATCCGGTTGCGCTCGGTGTAGATGACCTCGCGTTGCTTGTTGATGACGTCGTCGTACTTGAGGACGTTCTTGCGGATCTCGAAGTTCCGGGACTCCACCTGACGCTGCGCCCGCTCGATGGCTTTCGAGACCATCCCCGCCTCGATCGGCACGTCATCTGGGATCTTCAGCCTTTCCATCAGACGCGACACCATCCCCGAAGCGAACAGCCGCATCAGGTCGTCCTCGAGCGAAAGGTAGAAGCGGCTCTCGCCGGGGTCGCCTTGGCGGCCCGACCGGCCGCGCAGCTGGTTGTCGATCCGCCGCGACTCGTGGCGCTCGGTGCCCAGCACGTACAGCCCGCCGAGCTCCACGACCTTGTCGTGCTCGGCCCGCCACGCAGGCTCCATCTCCTTCATGCGCCGCTTCAGCTCACGGTCGAAGTCTTCCGTCTCCTCCACGAGCCCCTCGCCGAGCAGAGCTTGCTTCACCTCGAACTCGGGGTTGCCGCCGAGGATGATGTCGACGCCGCGGCCGGCCATGTTCGTCGCCACCGTCACCGATTGTCGCTTGCCGGCCTGCGCGATGATCAGCGCCTCTTTCTCGTGCTGCTTCGCGTTCAGCACGTGGTGCGGGATGCCTTTGCGGTCGAGCGCTCGCGACAGCTTCTCGGACTTCTCGATCGAGATCGTGCCGACGAGCACCGGCTGGCCGGCCTCGTAGCGGGCCGCGATGTCGTCGACCAGCGCGGTGAACTTCCCCTCCTCGCTCTTGTAGACCTGATCGCCCTGGTCCTGGCGGACCATGTCGCGGTTGGTCGGGATCTGCACGACGCCCATCTTGTAAATGTGCTCGAACTCCGCCGCCTCCGTGAACGCCGTACCGGTCATGCCGCCGAGCTTGTCGTACATCCTGAAGTAATTCTGGATCGTGATCGTCGCCAAGGTGACGTTCTCCTCCTTGATACGAACGCCCTCTTTCGCCTCGATCGCTTGGTGCATCCCCTCCGAGTAGCGCCGGCCCTCGAGCACGCGGCCGGTGAACTCGTCGACGATCTTCACCTCGCCGTTGGTCACGATGTAGTCCACGTCTTTCTTGTAGAGCTCCTTCGAGCGCAGCGCGTTCTGGAGGTAATGGACCAGCGGGGACGAGATGTTGTCGTAGAGGTTCTCGATCCCGAGGATCTGCTCGACCTTGTGAACACCCTTCTCGGTGATCGCGACGGTGCGCTTCTTCTCGTCGACCTCGTAGTCGTCGGGCGGGTGCAAGCGCGGCACAACGTTCCGCGCGAACTGCCAGTACCACTTCGCCGACTCCTCGGACGGCCCCGAGATGATCAGCGGCGTCCGGGCCTCGTCGATCAGGATCGAGTCGACCTCGTCGACGACCGCGAAGGCGTGGCTCCGCTGGACGCGATCTTCTGGCCGCCAGGCCATGTTGTCGCGCAGATAGTCGAAGCCGAACTCGTTGTTGGTGCCGTAGGTGATGTCGGCGTTGTACAACGGCTTGCGCTCTTCGGGCTTCATCCGCGACTGGATCGTCCCGACCGTCAAGCCGAGGAAGCGGTAGACCGGCCCCATCCATTGCGCGTCGCGCCGCGCCAGGTAGTCGTTCACGGTGATGACGTGCACGCCCTTGCCGGTGAGCGCGTTGAGGTAGACGGCCGAGGTGGCGACGAGCGTCTTGCCCTCACCGGTCTTCATCTCGGAGATGAAGCCGTTGTGGAGGGAGACGCCGCCGACCAGCTGGACGTCGAAGTGCCGCTGGCCGAGGGTGCGCCGGGCGGCCTCGCGGACGACGGCGAAGGCCTCGGGAAGCAGGTCGTCGAGGGTCTCGCCTTCGGCCAGACGCTCCTTGAACTCGTCGGTCATGCCCCGGAGCTCTTCGTCCGAGAGCTTCTCTATCTCGGGCTCGAGCTTGCCGGCAGCCTCCGCCTGGACGACGAACTGCTTGAGGCGCTTTCCCTCACCGAATCGCAGGATCTTGTCGAACATCGTCGGCCATTATCGCCGGACCCACGGGCCGACGCACGGGCTCGCTTCCGGCCACAAAACGGAGCCCGGGCACCGTCTCCGCGCCCGGGCTCGGATCAGCGCGACGCAGCTACCTGATCCCCGGCTTCCCCGGGTAGGACCAAACCGCTTCGGACTCCGGAGCCGTCACGCCGCTCGTACCCTGTTCCTGGATGCGCTTCACGGCCTCGCGCTGCTCGGAATTCGGGTCGGTGTGGCTCACGGGGGCGATGACGGTGGCCGGGGCTTCGGTCGTACCCGACACCGCGAACCCGATCCCGGTTGCGGCCGCTGCAAGGGCCACGAACCCGATCACGAAGCCCTTGACGCCGCGAACCCTGGTGCTGCTCGGAGCGAAGGCCCCCCGGTGTGCCTGGGTCTGGATGGTGGTCATGGCTCCTCCCCTTCTCCGCGGGCCTTGCCCGCCTCACCGAATCTCTTGGGCGAGTTTCGCGTGCTGGGAGGATCCGCTCGTTCACGAGTGCGGCATTACGGATGTAAAGCTCGCGACACAACGCGAAGTCGTGGAGGTTCGAGGGAGTGGCGCGGTGCGGCGGCGCTACTTGATCTCGAGGAGCTTCTCGCGAACGGCGTAGACGACCGCCTCCATACGCGAGTGAAGGTGCAGCTTCTCGAGGATGTTGCGGATGTGGTTCTTGACCGTGTTCTCCGAGATGAAGAGCTCCTTCGCGATGTCGCGGTTGTTGCGGCCCTTCGCGACGAGCTTGAGGACCTCCATCTCCCGGTCGGTCAGTCGCGGCTGTGGCGCCGCCTGCTTCTCGTCGGCGCGCTTGACCATGGTGGCGAACTCGGAGAGCAGCTTCGAAGCCATCGACGGGCTGATGAGCGACTGGCCGGTCTGGACCGAACGGATCGCCGCCCCGACCTCTTCGATCGAGACTTCCTTCAACAGGTAGCCGGTCGCGCCAGCCTTGATCGCGTCGTACAGATCGGCCTCCTCGTCGGAGATCGTGAGCATGAGGATCTTGACGTGCGGAGCGATCTCCTTGATCTGCTTGGTCGCCTCGATGCCGCCGCGCTTGGGCATGCGAACGTCCATCAGCACGACGTCGGGCATCAGCTCCTGGGTCTTGGTGACTGCCTCGGCCCCGTCCCCGCCCTCACCGACGACGACGATGTCCGTCTCCTGCTCGAGCACCATCTGGAGGCCACGGCGGAACAGGGCGTGATCGTCCACGATGAGCACGCGGATGGCGTCCGGGCTCTTGTCGACTGCAGGGTCTTTGTCCGCCACGGGGGCCTCTCTCCCTTTGGGACCTCCGCGGATTGTATCGGAAGGCTACATGGGGGCGGTTGAGCCTGATTTCACGTCAATGTTCGGATGCTCGGCGCCCCGGGGCCTCCGGCGCGCCCCTTTCGGGTTACTTTGCCCTTGAGCCGCCGCACCTGCGCCTCGAGCTTGCCGACGACGATATCCATCGCGGTCAAGGGATCGGGGCCACGCGCCGTCGCTCTCAGGACGTGCTGCTTGGCGGTGAGGGTGACCTCGACCTTGTGCTTGGCGATCGCCGCTCGTGGCCCGCCGTTCTCGGTGAACTCGATCTCGGCCGTTAAGAGCCTGGGATAAAGGCGGGTGACCTTCTCGACCTTCTGTGTGGCTTTCTCCTTCACTCCGTTCGTGACGTGTGCGTGGTGGCCTTTGACGATGACCTGCATCGACACCCCCTAGCGCCCGTCCGCCAAAATGAAACGGTTCCGCCCGGCTGACCTGGTCTTTGACCCCACACTCGCCTGCAGGGGGATCGCAACCGAGCTCACGTCGACCGCGAAGGCCGCCGGCTCTTGCGAGCCCGCTCGCTCGGCCACTCCCACCCTCTCGCCGGCGTGCTCGGCGAGCACGCCGCGGCAGGGCTTACTCCTAAGTGGCACCATGCTCAGCGACAAAAAGCCGCCTTACGTGGGTCGTTTCGCCTGCCACTGGCATCGACTTGGCGCACCGGTTGACCTTTCAGCCTGCCGGATGAACCTCAACCACAGACCCGGGCGGAACCTGAGGCGATTCTACTCCCGCGCACCGACCGGGGGAACCGGGAAAAGATGCTAGATGGCCCGGGCGAAGGTGACGACCGAGACCTCTCGGGCGCCGGCCAGCTTGAGGGCCTTGGCGTTCTCTTCAGCCGTAGCGCCGGTGGTGAAGATGTCGTCAACGAGCAGGATGTGTCCGCGGAGGGTCCTCTTGGCTTCGAATGCCTCCAAGAGATTCACGCGGCGCTGCTCCTTCGACAGACCCGCCGAGTCGAGCGTGTCGCGACGCTTCGCAAGGAGTCGCTTGGCCGGCAATCGGAGCAAGCGAGCCAGAGGGCGAGCGATCTCCTCGGCCGGGTTGAACCCCCGGGCCGCTTCCGATGCCCGAGTCGAAGGAACCCACGAGACGACGTCGCCGTGCAACGCTCGAGCCACCGGCAGCATGCGCTCGGCGAGCCATCGAGCGGTGCGTCGCTCGCCGAGGAGCTTGAAAGTTTTGAGCGCTTCGCGAGCGGGGCCTTCGTAGCCGCACGCGGCTCGCACCCGATCGAAGGCGGCTTCGTGGTCGCGACATCGCCTACATATCTGCCGGGGGTGACTGCCGTGACTGCCACGACCGTCACCGCTGGCACGGCGTGGTGAGCCGGGCAATCCGCAGCGATCACACGCGTCGGTGTCGTACCAACGGATGTCGGCCTCACACACACGGCAAAGCGGCCCGCTCCCCCAGGCGTTGCAGGCGGCGCAACGTCCGGGAAGAAGAAGACCGACCGCATCGCCGACGCGCATCCGAAGAGATGCTAGGGAGCTGCGCTACACGTCGCGCGCTGCGACGGCACGTTCGCGACGAAGAAGCGAAAGACGATCTACGACGGGGCCGGGGTGCTCGTGCTGGATGGCATGACGTACCCGATCGATCGGGCGACGAGCTCCGCGTCCGCCTCGTACTTGTCGAACCGTGCTTGATCGCTGGCGAACACGTGGACGACGAGCGTCGACGGTGCGATGTCGCATGGGGGCGTTTCGAAGGCGCAAGGCGGTCGCCAATCGATGCGGTAGACGTAGCCGACCGATCCGTCTCCGGCCTGTTGCTCGATCCGCATGTACGGCCGGCCTGCCGGCCAGATCCCTCGCTGGACGCCCGTCGCACCTTCGGCTGCAGACGGCTCGAGGTCCTCCTCGAGACGAGCGATGGTGACGGCGAACGTGGGCTCACCGGCGGCGGTCGCGATCTCGCCGGGAGGAAGGACCTCGTAAACGCCTTCGAAATTGGTGACACGCCAGGTCGCCGGATATCGAACGACCCACTGCCCGATCGGGTCTGAAGCCTCGCTCCAACCCACGTACGGGTCGGGAGGAGCTATAGGAGGAGCGATCCGCGTGGCTCCGCCCGTGCCGAGCTGCGGCACCACGATCACGGCGGCGACGATCACCGCGGCTGCGCCGGCCAGGCCGGCGACCATCCGCCAGCGCCGCGAGCGACCGATGCGGCGCTCGAACCGGTCCCACGCGTCGAGCACCGGCGGCTCGTTGGCCACCGCTCGGTTCAGCGTCTCCTTGAAATGCTCTTCCATCCTCATGGCGTATCACTCCCGCCGACGATCTCATCGGAGCTCCATCCGGGGCCGAGCTTTTTGCGCAAGCTTCCGACGCCGCGATGCACGAGCGACTTCACGGTGCCGACCGGCATGTCGAGGGCTGCCGCGACCTCTGCTTCCGGCATGTCCTCGTAGAAGCGGAGGACGATCGCCGCGCGTTGTCGCTGCGGAAGCGCGCGGATCGCCTCCCAGAGCACCATCCCCTCGTCGCCGAGATCCGGCCGGTACTCGGAAGCGCGAAGCATCTCGGCGTGCTTGGCGGCGACCGCCGACCGCCGCAGAAGCGACCGACGGCGGTTGACCAGAACGGATCGAGCGTACGCGCCGGGTCGTTCCCGCTCGGTGATCCGCGACCAAGCCCGGTACGTGCGGACCATGGCCTCCTGAGCGAGGTCCTCGGCCTCGACCCAGTCGCCGGTCAGCAGGTAGCCGA
>JBKKCR010000283.1:0-4112 GCA_046712825.1 Actinomycetota bacterium
CGTCCTGTTCGGGCTCGGCGGGATCTTCGTCGAGGTTCTGAAAGACGTCGCACTGCGAGTCGCCCCGCTGTCCCGCCGTGACGCCGAAGAGATGATCCGCGAGGTGAAGGGCTTCCCGCTGCTCGACGGAGCACGTGGCCGTCCGAAGGCCGATGTGGACGCGCTCGCCAACCTGCTCATGAAGGTCTCGCAGATGGCGATCGAAACCAGCGGCCGGATCGCGGAGCTCGACCTGAACCCTGTGCGCGTGCGCCCGGCCGGGCAAGGTGTCGTCGCGCTCGATGCCCTGGTGGTGCGCGCTCCGACGCGCTGACCCATGCGCGCGGCGGTCGTCGGGATCGGCGAGACCCGCTACACGAAGTGGGGCGGCATCTCGGATCAGAGCGAGTTCTCGCTCGCGTGTGAGGCGATCCTCAAGGCCCTCGACGATGCCGGGCTGACGGCCGACGACGTCGACGGGCTCGCGAGCTTCGCCGGTGACCGGAACGAGGCGATCCTCGTCGCGCAGGCGCTCGGCATGCCCGAGCTGCGGTTCGCCGACATGGTTTGGCTCCCCGGCGGCGGCGGCGCCCCGGCGAGCGTCGGCCACGCGGCGCTCGCGATCGAATCGAAACGCGCGGAGGTCGTCGTCGCCTACCGCTCCCTATGCCAGGGGCAGTTCATCCGCTTCGGCGCCGGGCCCGAGCAGGTCTGGCCGAAGGTCGAGCGGGGCTTCCTGGTCGCGCGCGACCTGGTCGAGGCCGAGTTCGGCTGGATGGTCCCCTACGGCGTCTACAACGCGACGACCGGCATGGCGATGATCGTCCGTCGCCACATGCACCTGTACGGGACGACGACCGCGCAGATGGGGCTCGTCGCGGTTCAGACGCGCGCGCACGCGAACCGTAACCCACGCGCGGTGATGCACGGGCGCCCGATGACGCTCGAGGACCACGCCACGTCGCCGATGGTCGCCGACCCGCTGCGCCGGTTCGACTGTTGCCTAGAATCCGACGGCGCCGCCGCGGTCGTCGTCACCACAGACGAGCGCGCGCGGGACGCGAAAGCCAAGCCGGTTGAGCTGCTGGGCTACGAGGAGGCGGTCGGCCCTCGGTACGGCTACGCGGGGTTCGCCAACCACAACATGCCGGAGGAGGACTACGCGACCGGCGGCGGAACCCGAGTGGCGCGGCGGCTGTGGGAGTCGACCGGCGTGAACCCCAGCGACGTCGACGTCGCGCAGATCTACGATCACTACACCGGGATGGTGCTCATCGCCTTCGAGGACTTCGGCTTCTGCGAGCGCGGCGAGGGCGGACCCTTCGCCGAAGAGGGATCGCTGCCGTTCAACACAGCCGGCGGGTCTTTGTCCGAGGCGTACGTTCATGGGTTGAACCATGTCGTGGAAGGCGTCAGACAGTTGCGCGGCGAGTCCACGAGCCAGGTCGACGGCGCCGAGATCTGTCTGGTCACCGGCGCCGCCGGCGTGCCGGGCAGCGCGCTGCTTCTTGGGAAGGCCCCATGACCTACTTCCCCGACGGGATGATCCCGCCGCCGGTCTCGCTGGACACGGCGCCGTTCTGGGACGCGGCAAAGGAGCACAAGTTCGTGCTCCAGCGCTGCGACGACTGCCAAAAGTTCCAGCATCCGCCGGGCCCGGTGTGCCATCGGTGTCGCGGCTCGAACCTCGCCTGGCGCGACGTCGAAGGACGGGGAACTGTCTATGCGTACACCTGGGTGCACAAGGCTTTCGTGCCCGCGCTCGCCGAGAAGCTCCCGTACGCGGTCGCCGTGATCGAGCTCCCCAGCGCAGAAAACACTAGGTTCGTCTCGAACGTGGTCGACGTCACGCCGGACACGCTGACCGTCGGCCTGCCGGTCGAGCTGGTCTGGGACGACTACGCCGAGCTATCCGTGCCACGATTCAGGCCGGCATGAGGGAGCACCGGTTCTCGCTCGACATCCCGCACCCGCCCGCGCGGGTCTGGCGGCTCTTCCAGCGCTACGACCTGTGGACGCAGTACGCGCCGATGGTGATCGGAGTCGAAGTCGTGCACCCGGGCGACGAGCGCGGCAACGGGTTGCTCCGCCGCGTGATCTACAAGATGCCGTTCGGCCGCACGGGGGCGGCGCTCGAGCTCGTCACCGACGTCGAGCCCGAACGCGGCTACACCTACACGATGCTCTCGAAGAAGCCGGGCAACGATCAGACCGGCCGGGTGCGGCTCGAGCCGGTCGGCGAGAACGCGACCCGGCTGCACTTCGAGGAGCGCTACAACCTCACGAGCCCGGCCTTCAGGCTCTTCGAGGCGCAGATCTACCGCTTCATCAACAAGCAAAACGAGACATCGATGCGCCGCGCGTCCGCGTTCCTGACGGCGAACCCCGACCTCGAACTGTAGAGTCCGGCCCATGTCGTTCGTGAACATCGAGAAGCCGCGCGAAGGCGTCACGCTCATCACGCTCAACCGCCCCGAGCGCATGAACGCCATGGCGTTCGACGTGATGATCCCGTTCCGCGAGGCGCTCGAGGCCGTCGCGGTCGACAACGAGACGCGCGTGGTCGTCGTGACCGGGGCCGGCGAGGCGTTCTGCGCCGGCGCCGACCTCGAGGACCCCGGCATGGTGCCGAACATCGACGGGTTGACCGTCACGAGCATCGCGCGCCGGGCGCTGGGCCTGCTCGAGGACGTGATCTCGGCCGTCCGCGCGATGCACCAGCCGGTGATCGCTGCTGTGAACGGCCCGGCGATCGGCGGCGGCTTCTGCCTCGCGCTGGCGTGCGACATCCGGCTCGGGTCCGAGCGCGCGTTCTTCCGGGCGGCCGGGATCAACAACGGGCTGACCGCGAGCGAGCTCGGGATCAGCTACCTGCTGCCGCGCGCGATCGGCTCGAGCCGCGCGTTCGACATCATGCTCACCGGCCGGGACGTGGACGCCGAGGAGGCCAACCGCATCGGGTTGCTGTCCAACGTTTACGCGCGCGAGCACCTGCTCGACCGCTCGTACGCGCTCGCCGAGCGGATCATGGGCTTCAGCCGCGTCGGGATCGAAATCACCAAGCGCATGTTGTGGTCGAGCATGGAGACCGGCAGCCTCGCCGCGCACATGGATCACGAAGGTATCGCGCAGCTCTACGTGCGCATGACCACGCAGAACTTCGAGGAGTCGATCCGCGCCCGCAAGGAGAAGCGCCCGCCGGTCTTCCGCGACTAGCCCCGGCAGGCGACCGCCGTCTAGCAACTTACGAAAGCAAGCAGCGCGTGCCCGTGTAGATCGTCGGCATGCACTTGTTGCAGTGGTCGCAGCGCGACTCGAGCCGCGTCCCAGCCTTCATCTCGTTGACCAGCCCCGGGTCGGCGAGCAACGCGCGTGCCATCGCGACGAACGCGTAGCCGTCGTCGAGCGCCCAGCAGATCGTTTCGAGCTTGTTGATGCCGCCGAGCAAGATGATCGGGAGGTCGAGCTCGTCCTTGAACCGGCGCGCGAGCGGCGACCAGTACGCCTCCTCGAATGGGTAGGACTTGAAGAACCGGCGCCCGACGATCTTGAAGCCGAGCCGCATCGGCGGCGGAAGCGTCGCGCCGAACTCCTTCAACGGCACGCCGCCGCGGAACAGGTACATCGGGTTGGCGAGCGACGAACCCCCGGTCAGCTGCAGCGCGTCGAGCTTCCCGTCGTCCTCGAGCATCTTCGCGAACGCGAGCGACTCCTCGGGCCGGAAGCCGCCGCGAACCCCGTCGTCCATGTTGAGCTTGGCGGTGACCGCGACGCCGGCACCGACTGCCTCTCGCACGGCGCGCACGACCGCGCGTGGGAACCGCGATCGGTTCTCGAGCGAGCCTCCCCACGCATCGCGACGCCTGTTGAGCTTCGGGCTGAGGAACGAGCTGAGTAGATAGTTGTGGCCGAGGTGCACCTCGACGGCGTCGAACCCGGCCTCGGACAGGATCCTCGCCCCACTGGCGAAGTCGTCACGGACACGCGCGAAGTCCGCGTCGGTCAGCGCGCGCGTGCGGCGAAGGATCGGCGTCAGGAACCGGGACGGCGCGAGTGCCGGGCTCTTCGTTCCGGCCGGATTCGCGACGGGCCCGGCGTGGCCGATCTGGGCGCAGGCAGCGGCCCCCTCGGCG
>JBKKCR010000284.1:0-8101 GCA_046712825.1 Actinomycetota bacterium
CGATCCGTCGTCGCGGATCGAGATGTCGGTGACGACCGAGGGGAAACGGAACCCCTTGGCGGCGGCCCGCGCGGCCGGCCCGAGCACGAGCCCCGCGGCGACCAGACACAGCGCCCCCCGCCGCACCCCCCAGATAACGTCGACTCGCTCACACCCACAAGATCGTTCCGGGCGGCTTCGAGGTCACGTCGTAGGCGACGCGGTTGACGCCGGGCACTTCGCCCACGATGCGGTTCGAGATCCGCTCGAGAAGGTCGTAGGGCAGTCGCGCCCAGTCGGCCGTCATCGCGTCCTCGCTCGTGACGGCGCGGAGCACGATGGGGTGCGCGTACGAGCGCTCGTCGCCCATCACGCCGACCGTGCGGATGTCGGGCAGGATCGCGAACGACTGCCACAGCTCGCGCATCATCCCCGCCCGGCGCACCTCCTCGAGGACGATCGCGTCTGCGTTGCGGAGGATCTCGAGCTTCGGCGCGGTCACCTCGCCGATCACTCGGATCGCCAGACCCGGGCCCGGGAACGGTTGCCGCCACACGATCTCCTCCGGGAGGCCCAGCTCTTCGCCGATCGCGCGCACCTCGTCCTTGAAGAGGTTCCGCAGTGGCTCGACAAGCTCGAAGTGCATGTCCTCGGGGAGACCGCCGACGTTGTGGTGGCTCTTGATCTTGGCGGCGTCGCGCGTGCCCGACTCGATGATGTCGGGGTAGAGCGTGCCCTGAACGAGGAAGTTCACGCCGGCCAGCTCCGACTTGGCGATCTCTTCGAACACGCGGATGAACTCCTCGCCGATCGCGCGGCGCTTGAGCTCGGGGTCGGTCACACCGGCGAGCTTGCCGAGGAAGCGATCCTGGGCTTTCACGTGGATGAGGTTCGTTTGGAAGTGGCGGCGGAACGTGTCCTCGACCTGCTCGGGTTCGTCGGCACGGAGCAGGCCGTGATCGACGAACACGCACGTGAGCTGGTCGCCGACCGCCTTGTGGACCAGAACCGCAGCCACCGCGGAGTCCACGCCGCCGGACAACCCGCAGATGATCCGCTCGTCGCCCACCCGCGCCTTGATGTCGCGGACGGCCTCTTCGATGATCGACACACGGGTCCAGGTCGGACGCGCGTCGCAGACCTCGTAGAGGAAGTTCTTGAGGAGGTCCAGACCCTTCGGGGTGTGGGCGACCTCCGGATGGAACTGGACCCCGTACAGACCGCGCTCGGGCGCCTCGAACGCCGCGACAGGGCTCGCCTCGGTCTGGGCCGTGACGCGGAAACCTTCCGGGGCTCGCGTGACGGCGTCCGAGTGGCTCATCCATACGGTCTGCTCGAGCGGAAGGTCCTTGAACAAGGGGCTCGCGCCCATCCCGCGGAGCTCGGTCTTGCCGTACTCGCGCACGCCGGTGCGGCCGACCTCGCCGCCGAGCACCTGCGCCATCCCCTGCAGGCCGTAGCAGATGCCGAGCACGGGGATGTCGAGCTCGAAGAACCCCGGATTCACCGCGGGAGCGCCGGGGGCGTAGACGCTGGATGGTCCTCCGGAGAGGATCAGGCCCTTCGGGCGACGGCGCCGGATCTCATCGAGCGCGACGTCGTGCGGGAGGATCTCCGAGAAGACCTTGCATTCGCGGATCCGGCGCGCGATGAGCTGCGCATACTGCGCGCCGTAATCGATGACCAGAACGGAGTCGAAAGCCTGCTCCACGGATGAAGCCTACCATCGCGAACCGGCGCCCTCAGACGGCCAGCGCGGTCGGTCCGGTGCCCTCCTCTGCTCCTTGAGCGTCCAGCGCGGGCAAACGGACCGTGAACGAGCTTCCGGCCCCGACACGGCTGGAGACCTCGATGGTTCCGGCCATCGCCCGCACCAGCTGATCGACGATGAACAGCCCGAGCCCGGCACCGCCGGTCTCCATACGGTCGGGATCCTCGAGGCGGCGGAACTTGCGGAAGATCTCCTCGAACTTGTCGGAGGGGATGCCGCGCCCCTCGTCGACGACCGACAGGACCGCTCGGTCTCCCTCCCGGCCGACGACCACATGCACCGGGGCGTCGGGCGGCGAGTACTTGATCGCGTTGTCGAGCAGGTTCGCCGCCACCTGGCGGAGCCGGAGGCGATCCCCGACGGCGAGGACCGGCTCGCGCTCCTCGACGACGATGCGTCGTTCGGGGTAGGAGGTTCTCGCCGAACGGAGCACTTGGTCGACCACTTGCGAGACATCGACCGGCTCGCGCCGTGCGTGCAAGGTGAGCGCGTCGCCGTCGTCCATGCTGGAGGCGAGCAGGAGATCTTCGACCAGTCGCTGCATGTGCTCGGCTCGATCGACCACCGCGACCAGCGCGTCGCGACGCGCGGCTTGGGGCATGTCCTCACGGCGGAGCAGGAACTTGGCGAAGCCGATGATCGGCGTCAGCGGCGTTCGAAGCTCGTGTGAGACGGTAGCGAGGAAATGTTTCTTCATGCGTTCGGTCTCACGCTCGGCCGTGACGTCGTGCACGACGACGACGTCCCAGCGCAGGGTTCCGGCGGGGTCGCGGGCGGCGCCGTGCCGGACGCGGAGCCACAGGACCGATCCGTCGGGACGGGTGATCTCCATCAGTGCGTCCTCGCCGCCCACTTCGGACTGCACGCTCGAGCCGTCGGGCGCGCGGCCGCGGAGCAAGAAGCCGATCGACTTTCCTTCGGCTTCCTCGGCGGGTACCCCGCTGATGCGTTGCATCGACGGGCTCCACAGCACGACCGTTCCCTCGCCGTCGACGAGCGCGATCCCCTCGCTCGAGTGGTCGACGATCCGTTCCAACTTCGCCTTCTGATCCTCGATCTCGACGACGAACTCGCGCTGCCGGATCCAACCTCGGTAGGCGACGTGAAGGGTCAACACGGGCGCGAGGATCGCGCCGACCAGCACCGGGCGTTCGAGCCACAACGCGACCGCCACGATCCCGATGGACGAGCTGCCCAGCGCGATCGCCAGGGAGAGGGCGATCTCGCTGCGGAGCACGTCTCGCAGCGCGCGGCCCGTCGTCGTTGAGATGATCACCGAGATCGTGAGGAGGTTCGATGCTCCGAACGCCGCCATACCGGCGAATAGCGCGAACAGGCCGGCGCTCGTCTCGATGTCCCCACCGCCGAGTCCGTGGAAGCAGGTCGCTGCGGCCATCGTGGCCAGGGCGTACTGCGCGGCGTTGTACGCCGTCTTGACGAGGGGACGCCTGCGGATGATCAGAGAGAGCGTGAGTGCGGCGACGGCGACGATCGGCGAAAGGGCGGCTGGAAGAAGCGCGACGTCGGCGGCGATCGCAACCTCGCCGAGGGTGATCTGTTCGCTGGTCTCGCCACGCGCCAGCCGTATCGACGCGAGTTCCGCGGCCGTGCTGATCGCGAGAAGGACGAGCGCACGGCGGATCGTCGAGGCGTCGAGCTGAGGAGGCGCCGCCACCCAGGCACCGATGAGGGCCGCCGCCCCTCCGAGAACGACGACCCTGATGACGAATCGTTGCGCCTTTTCGGGCCTCACGTCATCCCCACAAGCGGCTGTTCCAGATGCGGCCGTCCCAGACTCGCCCGTCCCACACGCGGCCGTCCCACACGCGCCCATCCCAGATGCGGCCATCCCAGATGCGGCCATCCCAGATGCGTCCGTTCCAAAGGGAGCCGTTCCAGTTCCCGAGGCCCTGACCACGATCCACCAGGGTCCCTCCGCCGACCGGCGGCACGGGACCCGGCCCGTTCACCGAGGCTCGGACGACGCCTGCACCGACGGCGCTCGAGGGAGCGTCCGCGAGTGGGGTCGCGTCGCCGATGAGTCGCTCCTTCAGCTGGTTCGGGGTCAGGTTCGGCTCACTGGAAAGAACGAGCGCCGCGACACCGGCCGTGACCGCGGCCGACATCGAGGTGCCCGACCCACGGAAGTACGCTTCGTCGACCACCGCACTCGGGTTCTCTTTGTCGATGGTGGACCCCGGCGCTCGCAGAGACACGAGGTGCGCGCCCGGGGCGGCGACGTCCGGCTTGGCGGCGCCCCACGGCGTCGGACCTCGAGACGTCCATTCCGTCGCAACGTCGTCGGAGACTGAGGGAGTTCCACGGTCGTCGACGGCACCCGCCGTCATGAGAACAGGATCGAAGCCCGGCGAGTCGACGGTGCCGGCCCCGGGCCCGTCGTTGCCGGCCGGGACGACGACGAATATGCCGTCGGCCCAAAGCTTGCGCAGTGCCTTCGTGAGCGGGTCGCGGTCCGGCGAAAAGGCCGACGGCGACGACAACGCCAGCAGAACGACTCGCACGTTGAAGATCGAGCGGGCGCTGTGCACGAGCTGAAGGCCCGCGAGCACGGTGCCCAGCGTTGTGGACCCGTCGGAGACGGCGACCTTGATCGAGATGAGGTTCGCGCGGGGCGCGACCCCGACGTAACGTCCCTCCGAGGAGCTGCCGTCTCCGCCGATCAGTCCGGCCATGAACGTGCCGTGACCGAACGTGTCGAGTGGTGCCTTCTCGGCCGTGAGATCCGCCACAGCGACGATGCGGTTGATCAGGTCCGGGACCGGAGCGACGCCCGTGTCGACCAGCGCGACGCCGACGCCTTCACCGGCGGTGTGCGCCCATGAATCGACGGCGCCGACCTCGTACGGGAACGCGCTCTCAGGCGCGGACGAGAAGGAAGCGCTGCGCACGCGGAGCGTGCGATCGGCAGCCACCTCGACGATCCGCGCGAGCTCTGCGACGCGTTCGGACGGCACACGTGCGACGACGCCGTCGACGAGCCCGATCGACGCGGTGACCACGCCGCCGACTCTGCGAACCGCGCGCGCCGCGTCGTCCACGCTGTGACCCGTCGCGACGACGGTAACGAGCGAGGTCGTGCCCACGAAGGAGAGCAGCCCGACGAAGAGCACAAGAACGAGCGCGCCGGCGGTACGGCGACTTCGAGCAGACCCCACCCAGAGCGCGAACGACATGATGTCTTTCAGTCGGCATGACGCCCGGTTTTCCCAAGAGCCCGGATGCTTCGTTTCTGGGTACCGGGATGGCTAGCTCGGACTAGCTCTTGCGGGCTATCCCTGCCGCGAGATGGTCTCGAACGCGACGAGCCGGTCGCGCCTGAACGCCTAGAGCGAGCGGGCGGGCTCGAGTCGCTTGAGGATCGTGAGAAGCTCGTCCGGGTCGAACGGCTTCGTCATGTAGTAGTCGCAGCCCGCGCGCCAGCCGGCCCAGGTCGTGGCATCGTCGGTCTTCGCCGAAAGCATCAATACCGGAACGCCGTTGAGGGAGGGCTCCTCGCGGATCGACTTTAGGATGCTGATGCCGTCCATCCCGGGCAGCATCACGTCCAAGATCACGACGTCGAACGATCCCATTCGCAACATGGCGAGCGCGCTCCGGCCTTCCGAGGCCGCGGTGCTCTCGTAGCCCTCCGCGCGGAGGATCTGCGCGATCATGTGGCTGACCGCTGCGTCGTCCTCCACCACCAGCACACGCTTCGTCATCGGACTCCGTTCCTTGGTCTCCTAACTCATATCGGCCGGATCGGCGACCGGGCACAGTACCCAGTCGGGGGATTCTTGTGTCCCCCGAACTACGGAGGCGCCTTCAGCCCCGCAGCATCGCGAGATCCGCGCGATCCGCCTCGTCGAAGTCCGCGGGCGGCCCGCCCGTGAGCAGATCCCCGAGCGATATGTCCTCGACCGCCCAATACATCACCGAATCCCGGTTATTCGAGTGCTTGGGATGAGCCGGGTCCTCATGTTTGAACCGGGACTGATATCCGATGTTCACCAACCCCAAGAGGTGTCCGGCTTCGTGCGTGAGCACGGAGCGCTCGATCTCGGACGCCAGGATCAAGGCGGAGGTCGCCTGCCCGATCCTGTCGCGGAACAAGACCGCACCCGACGCTGCGAACGCAGCACCGAGCGCCGAATCCGACTCGGCGAAGGAACCTCCCAGGTAGGCGATCCACATCGTCACGCGAGATCCGCCCGAGTGCTCGGCCCGGAATGCTTTCTCGGCCGCGACGAGATCGTCGACGGTCCAACTGGTGTCGGTGGTCGCCATCTCGGCGCCGAGCCGGACGTCGATGCCCCCGGGCTTCGCCAGCTCGCGCTTAAGGATGCTCGCGAGGTGAGCGAGCGCGCTGCTGGAAGGTTTGCGGCCGCTCATCCAATCGACCTCGACGACGAGAGAGGACGCCGGAGACGCTTGCAGATAGGTCTTGGCCATCGCACCCACCGCTGCGAGCTCCGGGTACGACGCGCTCGGCGGCGGGGCCGAGCCTCCTGAGGTGCTGCCCGGAGCCGGCGTTCCCTTGCCGGGGCCGGGAGCCGGCGAGCCTTGCGCGTTGCTCGGCGATCCGCCCGGCGTCGTCGGCGAGCTTTCCGGAGGCGACGAGGTGACGGTGCACGCCGCAAGGAACAGCAGAGCGGCGAGGGATGAGGAACGACGTTTCATCGGGCTGCGGCTCTCGCCGCTAGCCCATCCCAACGCCTTGCTGGCGCTGATAGCTCTTCCCTTCGGTGAGGAACGACGGCGCGACGGAGACCTCCACCCGCTGGAACTCGCGGATGTTCTGGTAGCCGCAGGTCGCCATCGACTCTCGGAGAGCGCCGAAGAGATTCATCGTGCCGTCGTTGACCGGCGCCGGTCCGAGCAAGATCTCCTTCATGGTTCCGACGGTCTTTGTCTTCACGCGGGCGCCGCGCGGCAGATCCGGGTGGAACGTCGCCATGCCCCAGTGATAGCCGCGGCCCGGCGACTCCGACGCGCGGGTCAGCGGCGAACCGATCATCACGGCATCCGCACCGCACGCGATCGCCTTGGCGATGTCGCCGCCGGTTCGCATCCCGCCGTCGGCGATGACGTGAACGTAGCGGCCAGTCTCTTGCAGGTGGCGCATCCGCGCGCCGGCCGCGTCGGCGATCGCCGTCGCCTGCGGAACGCCGATCCCGAGAACCCCGCGCGTCGTGCACGCGGCGCCGGGCCCGACACCGACGAGGATCCCCGCGGCTCCCGTGCGCATGAGATGCAGCGCCGTCTCGAACGAGGCGCACCCGCCGACGATCACCGGAAGGTCGTACGAGGCGATGAACTGCTTGAGGTTGAGCGGCTCGACCTGGGTCGAGACGTGCTCGGCCGACACGACGGTCCCCTGGATCACGAGGATGTCGAGCTCGGCTTCCAACGCGAGCTTGTGGTAACGCTCGACCCGCTGGGGGGTGAGCGAGGCGGCGGCGGTGACTCCCGCTTCCTTGATCTCGCGGATGCGCTTGCCGATCAGCTCTTCCTTGATCGGCTCGCTGTAGATCTCTTGCATGCGCTTGGTGGCTTTGTCTTCGGTGAGCGTGGCGATCTCCTCGTAGACCGAGGTGGGATCGTCGTAACGGCTCCACAGCCCTTCGAGGTTCAGGACGGCGAGCCCGCCGAGGCGGCCGATCTCGACGGCCGTCTGGGGTGAGACGGCGGCGTCCATCGCACTGGCCGCGAGCGGGAGCTCGAAGCGGAACGCGTCGATCTCCCAGGAGACGTCCACGTCGGCCCGGTCACGGGTGCGTCGCGAGGGCACGATCGAGATGTCGTCGAAGCCGTACGCCCGCCGCCCGCTCTTACCGATGCCGATCTCTACTTCTGCCATCCGTTTCCTCCCCCGCCGTGCGCGATCCGCCTGGGAAATAGCGTATCGGACCAAGGTGGGCGATGCAGGGGCGGGAAAACCTCAGCTCAGCCCGAGCTCCTCGCGCCGCTTCTTTGGGAGCATCGAGATCTGATCCTGGTTGGCGCGCAGCGCCTCTGGCCCGTAGCCGGCGATCGCCGCGTTCAATCTCTCGGCGAGCGGCGCCTTGGAAGACGCGTACGCCTCGAGCAGCCCACCGAGCGCCTTGTCGCTTCCGACGGCGTTCAGCCCCAGGGCCAGCGCCCCGAGCGCCTCCCCGCTCCGGCCGCCGCGCTTCTCCTCGAACGCCGCCGCAACGGCGGCCCGAACCTCTTCGTGCTCCCGGACCGATCGCAGGATCTCGAGGCCGACGTCGAGCTTCGCCTCTGAGACCTTCGCATCGGCTAGGAGCAGGTCGAGCGCGACACGCGCGCGACGGACCGCTGCTCCGCGCGGGAATGCCCTGGCGGGAG